>CAZZGV010000001.1:0-26217 GCA_964654255.1 uncultured Legionella sp.
TCTAGAAGCGTATCAATGGCTCTTCGACGTACTATTTGAATTTCCTGAGGCAGCTTCTCTAAAGCTGTTTTGTCACAAACTATCATTAAATCTGTTGTAGTCGATGAAAAACTCGATTGTATATATGTAGTGTGTTTTAAATGTACTATTTCAGGATGCTGCATAAGCTTACCTGATACTGGACACATAGCAAGTTTTAATAGATTCTGGTTAATATCCTCGATGGTTTTGGTGTGGTCAGCTACGGTGTTACACAACTCTTTCAATTTTTTATAAGAAAATGGAAAAGGTGCTTTTGAGAACTCTTCTCTGGTGAAGGTTGAATCTTTAAGGTTTTTATATGCTGCGGTTGTATAGTCATATATGTAGAGATCATTTGCAAGAATTGGCTCTCGAAATGTATCCAATGTAATCGCACATTCGGTCAAATGCCTCATTTTTTCAGATAATTCAGGATATTCTTTTAGAGCCGGCATCCCTCTTTCAACGAGGTCGCGTTCTTCTATGACAAGAAGCGTTGGTATCTCTGGCGCCTGTTGATTGGAGGGTGTGTCCCCTGAGATAATCGAGTCTATGTATACTGCAATTGTAATCCCAAGCAATGTAAAATCTATCGTCGCTAAGATAACAAACATTATCATTGCTGTTATGGGAGCAAAATCAACTATTAAACTGATTAGTAAGAGAAATGCAATTGTTGCTATGGCTATAGCGATAATCATAATTATCATTGCGATTGTGGCTCCAAGGAGCCTAATGAGAAAATCTAGCATTTTAAACTCTAATATATTAAAGAAGAGGTGGTGATAAAAATATATTTGGCATGCTACAGCGAGGTATTATTTTTGTCAATTAGATTTCATATTTTACTCGCGGTCTTTTATTTGATCATGCCAATGTAATTTACTGGCGCGTCACTCAATGCGGCATAAATTAGGATAATCACACTGTTGGCATACCGTAGGTCGGCTTGGCGTTGGGGCACAATGGCCGTTGCGGAATTCACTAGCCAATTGAGTTAATTGTTGATGCCACTCTTCTTGGCGTGCAGCCCACTGCTCGTCCTTTTTTAATGCGCGTATTCCTTGGACGGGTAAATTATCTTCACTTAAACCACTGCAAAGGATGTTACCGGCTTTTAACTGGAGGAACAATAAGGTATTAATACTGTGATCGAGCAAGGTATAGAGCAGGAGTTGAGGCGCTTCGGGTCGTTCTTCGTTCCAGGGTTTATTGATAGGCAGGCTGCTTTTATAGTCTATCACCCATTTTTTTCCAGTTGATAATGTATCAAGCCTGTCAATTCGTACTCGAAAATCCATACCGGCTAGCTGGATAATAAATTCCTTTTCAAGCGCTTCAATCTCAAACGAGGGTCGCTGTTTCTCCCATTCTAAACAGTTGTTTACCATGTCATGCAAACGTGATAATTCAACGTCTTGCACCAATGGTGGAAACGCATTTTTATGCTCATTTATCAGTGGGGCCAGCGCGTTTTCAATCACCTCTTTAATATGATGCTGCAACTCATCATGGGTGAGTGCTAGTAGATGCCTTTGACTACCCAACCGTTGCCATAATAACTCCATGATTTTATGAATAAGTTGTCCGCGTTCGCTTAAGTCAGGACCGTCTGTTACGGTTAGTACTGGTTTGGCATATAAACGGTGAGCGGCAAAGGCACGAAATGGACATTTGGCTTGATTCGCTAACAGTGTTGTTCCTCCTGTGACAGGCTCATTTGTTGCCAGCGGTATCAGGTAAGATTCGTCTTGTTGAACTAAATGATGGATTGACGTCGCTGCAGGTATGTCATGTACAGTTAATGTTGATAAATGGCTAATTAAAGGGCTCGGTAAATTGGGACTATCACCTGTTAAACGAGGATAACTAAACACTGTATCTAAGCTGCCAGCTTGCAAACGGTGCAATACCTGTTGAGCAAATTGTAACTCTCGTTCAGACGTAGCATGCGGCATAAGCTGTTCACGCTGTATGCTAATTGGGATAAAGGCTGATAAACGCGGTTTTTGAGGTAAACATTGATCAGTGAGTCCACTGACCCAAACGCTATCAAAGGTGCAGCCGGATGCTTCTAATAAACCTAAAATTTGAATTGGTGTGGTTGGTGTTTGGGGCTGAAAAATAGTGGTTTTAGCAAGGTTATACAAGGTGGTTAACGCTTGGGATGCTTGCATACGTGGGCATACAACAGAAAAAGGAACCAATTCATCAAAAAGCATCATAAAGCGCTGAAAACATTGGTAGGCGGATGAGATTAAAGTGTAATCACCTGGAAAAGCCAGCTGAATTAATCGATCTTTAAATATTCCAGCCCATTCCGCTGGTGAGGCCTCTTGAGGATAGTCGGGTAGATGTTTAAGTAACTTAGCAAGCGTGGGGGCGCTTTGATTTATTTGATTTATCAATGCTGAGAAAGAAATAACCGGTTCTTGTAGTAGTTTACAATGTTGTATTATTGCTGAACGTGCGTTGAATTCAGATTGAGCTCCACCTAAAAAGGCAGAGTTTAATAACAACCGTGCTTGGTAGTTGGTGAGGTTCTGTTTATCAAGGCTTAGCCATTGTAGCGCGTGTGCTACTAAAGGAAAGTCGATAAGAGATTGACCTAGAGAAATATTAAACAGTGTTGGTGAAATATAGCGTTGCAAAAGACGTTGTAGGCGGTGTGACGTTGTTTGTAGTTCAGGAACAACTACCGCGATTCGTTTTTCTCCGGCCTTTAATTTTAATGTTAGCCACTCAATTAGTTGTAAATATTCATCTTGGCTATCTTTTGCGGGATAGAGATGTGTCGTGGTTGATTGGTCATTCAAATCATAATGGTATTGCTGGCAACCAGTTGCGTTGATCGCTTGCTGTAAACGTTGTTGTTGAGGGTTGTAATCGTCAAAACAAGCCCAGATCACGGTGGTAAAATCAAACAGTTTCGGGTAGCTTAATAAATGGGGTGCTAGTTGTTCTTCTGTTATTGCTTCAAGTTTACTGAGATAGCGTTGAAATGCTTGATGCCATTGTTGAAATTGTTGTGTTTGTGGGTTGTCGTTAAAGGCTGGGTGGGTCATATCAATGCGCCAGTATTGGCAACGCGCCCACGCTTCTTGTACCTCTGCCAACAGGCTATCGTTACACTCGCCTAATAATTGCCGCCACACATGGTTTTGTTGCTGTGAATTTAAGAGAACAGGGTGTTTCATGCTGGCATATAAATGACGTGCTTTTTTATATTGCGCACGAAGAAAAGCTTGGTAAGGAAAGCAGCGTGGTTTGTCTGTTACATGGACCGCGTATTGTTTGTAACTATCATGCAATAGTTGGTTGCTTAAACGATTGTTGGGTGTAATGAGCGTTGCGCCGTTCTTGAGCGCAGCAAATAGAGTCTCTTTATTTGGTATCGTCATCGTTAATGATGGTTGTGTCGCTATCAATCGTTGCCTCATCAGAATGTTCAGGTTCTTGGCTTTGCTGTTTGGACTGAAGTATGTAGTACACTAAATGTTTGCGTAAATAGATTGCCGCCAATCCTGCAATAATGGCTAGCCAGACACCGGCCAGTATAAAACTATAAAGTAAGACAAACAAATACAAATAAACAAAATTCATCATAGTCGCATGGGCAAATAATGAAGCATGGTTTTCTTGGAGTAAATAAATAAAGCCGATGTTATAAAAGGGCAACGCGGTAATCACCATTAAACATGCCCATAAAAAGGTATGTTTAATGTAGGGTTTTTCAGTAAGTATAATGCGCTTACCAAACAGCGCCCCAAAACAAGCAGCAACAATCACTGATAGAAAGATTGCTTTAGAAATAGGCAGAAACTGCTCTACGCCGATAGCATATAACAACAAATCCATCACAATAGTTACTATGATTGCAAGCAGACTAAAATACACCGCTGTTAGTAAGCGTGGATTAGGTAGTGTTAATGCGTCATCTTGTTTTATTTTCATAATACGTCCTTTACATCCTTTTATGTATAATTTTAGACCATTTATAAGGAAATAACCTTGTACAACTAGCAGGTCGGTCTACACTTAATTTAAGAAATAAAAAATAGTGAAAAAAATCAAGATGGATATTATCCCGTTTTTTAAATTGATGGTTGAGCGTGGTGCGTCAGATATTTTTTTTAGTGTTGGTGCACCGCCAAGCATGAAAGTAGAAGGAATTACCGCACCGATTGGCAAAGCGGCGATTAAATCACAACAGATGATAGAAATTGCTAATTCGATCATGAGCGATGCGCAACAAAAAGAATTTGAATCGACAATGGAGCTCAATATGGCTCTGTCAGTTGAGGGCGTGGGTCGTTACCGTATCAATGTGTATCGGCAGCGAGGTGAAGTGGCGATGGTGATTCGTTACATCAAAGGTAAGATTCCGTCACTTAGCGATCTAAATTTACCGCCAATTTTAAGTTCTATTGTGATGGAGCAACGTGGGTTAGTTTTGGTCGTGGGGGCAACGAGTTCGGGTAAATCAACCACGTTAGCATCGATGATTGATTATCGAAATACGACGCATTGCGGGCATATTTTAACAATCGAAGATCCAATTGAATATTTGCACCAACATAAAAAATCAATCGTTGATCAGCGAGAGGTTGGGATTGATACTCAAACCTATGATAATGCATTGAAAAACGCAATGCGTGAATCGCCAGATGTTATTTTAATTGGTGAAATACGCGATCGTGGGACGATGAGGCAGGCGATTGCCTATGCGGAAACTGGGCATTTATGTTTGTCGACCCTGCATGCTAATAATGCAAATCAAACAATGGACCGGATACTTAATTTTTTCCCTGAAGAGGCAAGACAGCAATTATTGCTGGATACCTCGTTAAATTTACGCGCTATTATTTCATTAAGATTAATCCCAGGTATTAATAATCAACGAATTCCTGCTGTAGAAATTTTACTTAATACACCTTATATTTCTGATTTGATTGAAAAAGGCAAAATTGAGGAAATTAAAGAGGTTATGTCGCGAAGTACTGAACAAGGCATGCAGACCTTTGATGGTGCATTATTTGATTTATATAAAGCCGGGAAAATTACTAAAGAAAACGCTATTCAATATGCTGATTCTAAAAATAACGTGGGCTTAAAAATTCGTTTGACCGAAGAAGGTGGTGCGGGTGATTCTGATTTAGAAATTTTCCCTCGGGATTTGGACAAATTAAAGTAAATATTGCAGCGTAATCAAAGCTTACTCCATGTGCCAACCATGGCTGACTATTAGTGATTGCCCGGTTAATGCATGAGATGCGAATGATGCAAAAAATAATGCGGTTTGTGCGACATCATCTGCGGTGGTAAATTCTTCGTCAACCGTGTCTTTTAACATCCTTTTAATCACATCAGCTTCGCTGATTTTTAGTGTTTTCGCTTGCTCAGGAATCTGTTTATCAACCAAGGGGGTGCGGACAAAGCCCGGGCAAATAACATTAGCACGAACACCGTGCGCAGCTCCTTCTTTAGCCACCACTCTACAAAGCCCTAATAAACCATGTTTTGCGGTAACATAAGCACTCTTTAAAACAGAGGCTTCTTTAGAATGCACTGATCCAATGTATATAATGCAGCCACCTTTTCCAGCTGCATACATGTACTGTAAGCATGCCTGCGTGGTAAGAAACGCACCATCAAGATGAATGGCAAGTAGTTTTTTCCAGTTTTCATAAGATAAGGTATCAAGCGCATCGATGATTTGAATACCAGCGTTACTGACTAAAATATCTACACTACCAAAGTGGTTTACTACAGCAGCTACACCTTCTTTAACTCGCATTTCATCCGTTACATTCATTTCGATGGCCATGGCTTGTCCACCATTGCTGTGAATGTCTTGGACAGTTTGCTCAGCTTGTTGCAAATTTAGATCGGCAATAGCCACTTTTGCGCCTGCTTTTGCATAAACCATTGCAATGTCTTTGCCAATACCACTAGCAGCGCCAGTGATAATTGCTACCTTATTATTTAACTGCATGGTCATCATCCGTTTCTTAACGATTAGTAATAATTATAACCGTTACGATAATAGTTTCTTCTATCTTGATCTTGGCCAATTTGGTTGCCAATTAATGCGCCAGCTCCGGCACCAATTGCTGAGCCCCAGCCACCACCGACCGCGTATCCAATTCCAGCTCCAGCAGCAGCTCCTGTTGCAGTACCGACTTGGGTTGATGTGCAACCGCCTATCGTAATTGAAAAAATGATGATGCATAATGCAGTCATTAATTTATTCATGATGTTATTTCTCCTAAAAATACTACTCCTGTTTGTAATAATAGTACATTTTATTGTCTTTGTGTAAAAATAAAAAGCGATTTAAATCGCGCTTATAACGCTACGTATCCTTGTGAAAAATGCTATCACCCAGTAGTATTGGGAAATCCATTTTTATTGTGAGGACGCCATGTTTCGAGGGAGTATTGTCGCGCTGGTTACACCAATGCTGGATGACAACGTTGATGTTGATCGCTTGCGAGAGTTGGTTGAATTTCATATTCAAGCGGGAACGCATGCGATTGTCGCGGGTGGTACCACGGGTGAAGCGGGCACTTTAACACACGATGAAAAACGATTGGTCATTAAAACCGTAATTCATCAATCTCGTGAGCGCGTGCCTGTTATTGCAGGTACTGCTGCTAATGCAACCAAAGAATGTATAGAACTAACGCAATTGGCAATGAATGAAGGTGCGCATGCTGCTTTGATTATGACCCCTGCCTACATAAAACCAACGCAGGAAGGGCTTTTTCAGCATTATTCTCAAATTGCTCATGCAGTGGCAATCCCGATTATTCTATATAATGTTCCTGGTCGAACAGGTTGCGATTTATTGCCAGAGACAGTGGCTAGGCTTGCGCATATATCAAACATTATTGGCATCAAGGAGGCCACGGGCCAACTTGCTCGCCTGCAACAGATATTGCGAGATTGTGATGGGCTTATGGATGTTTATAGCGGAGATGATTTAACAGCAGCAGAATGGATGTTAGCTGGTGCTAAAGGCGTTATTTCTGTGACTGCTAACGTAGCACCGATGCATATGGCCAAAATGTGTGACGCTGCTATGGATGATGATAAAGCCGGTTGCTTGCATTTAAATGAGCAATTAATGCCGTTGCATAAATTGATGTTTATTGAATCTAATCCAATTCCTGCAAAATGGGCAGTAAGCCGGATGGGTTTGATGAGTCAGGAGATTCGTATGCCATTAATGCGGTTGGCAGATGAGTATCAGCCACTATTAGAAAATGCAATGCGGGTATTAAAGTTGTTATAATTGAGGTAAAGTTGTGAAAAAAGCAAGATTAATGATAGGCGTATGTGTAGTATTAACAGGATGCTCTGCTCAATATACGAGTAATGGAGAGCAGCAGTATTTGCAGAGTAAAAATGGTGTTAATTTAGTGGTTCCACCACCATTAACAATGACGAATATTAGTGATTTTTATAACTTACCGCCTCAGAATCAAGATGCGCGAGTTAGTGTGGTACCACCTCCAGCATAAGAGTTTGACATGACGTCAATAAAAACAGCTGAATTGGATGTTATTCAGGCGCTTTCTAAGCGCGTGGTTGATGCTCAACGATCCATCCGTATTCTTGATCTTATCAAGTGGGATGACAAAATAAAAAAGGAATTTTTTCAGCATAAAGGGCAGCGGTTACCTGCTATTGATGAGGCCTACTATAAAAATAGGCCGCTTCCTTTTAATGCCAACGAAAAAATGGAAGAATTTCGTTCAATTTTACGTGATACGCAAAATCAATGTGGTCAGTATTCTCCTATAACGCGGTTAATAAAACGCCAATGTGATGAATACATTCGTGCCATTCAAATGTTGGCTGCTCGCGGCACGCCAGTTTTCTCTGAAATAGCAATGGAGTTGTATGGCAGCCCGAGTGATGCTTTTTATACGGGTGGGCCAAGACTGTCAGATTTAGGTGCATTGCTGTTTGATGTTCTCACGATACTTGATGTAAAACTGCAATCTGAAGCAGATGTTAAACGATATACACCTCAAGAGGCTCAACAGTCACTGCAAACTTCACTAAGTGCTTTTTTTGACCAGCATCCAGGTCATGTGACGGTTATGGTGAGTGATGGTATGATTGCGGATGCTGCGGCTGGTGCAGATAATATTAAATTAAGCCAAGATGCGATGTTTAGTGATCGTGACTTGAAGTACTTGGAAGTGCATGAAGGATGGGTGCATCTGGGCACAACCCTAAATGGCGCGATGCAACCGTATTGTTTTTTCTTATCCAAAGGCACACCTACCTGCAGTGTGATACAAGAAGGATTAGCAGTGATAACTGAAGTTGTTAGTTTCTCGTCTTATCCTGGTCGTATGCGTAAGATTACCAATCGTGTTATTGCGTTAGATAAAGTCACACAAGGTGCTAATTTTCTTGATGTGTATCGGTATGGTATTGAGTGTGGTTTATCCGAAGATGACAGTTATAACAACACAGTGCGTGTGTTTCGAGGCAGCACGCCTACCGGTGGCCCATTTACTAAAGATTTGTCATATGCAAAAGGGTTTGTGCTTATTTACAATTTTATTCGTTTTGCTATTAGTCAGCATAGGATAGATGCTATTCCGCTATTATTTACTGGAAAATTAGTACTTGATGATTTACCACTTCTCAACGAGTTAAAAGAGCAAGGTATTCTTAGCCCCCCGGTTTATCTACCTCCACCTTTCCGCGATTTATCGGCATTAAGCGCTTGGATGAGTTTCTCGTTATTTCTTAATAAGTTTGATTTAAATGAAATTCAAAAAAGCTTCCGGTTTTTATTGGTGTGATGCTTATTTAGAGTTTTTAGATTGAACATATAATTAATTTGTTTTGGTTTAAATTAAAAAATAGATTGAAAAAATATAAAAAACAGTGCAAAATATACACAGTTTTCAGAAAAATTGTTAATAACTCTTTGTTATTAATGACGGTCTAAAAATAGGCCTATTAATGTTTTTTCGGAGTTACATATGCCAATAAATACGCTTTTTTTAGCTGAATTAGACCGTACTCGTAGTACTGCTGAGTGCAAGGCAGCAAATGTCGAGACACTTGATAAGTTAATAAAGATTTCATTAGACCGAGATGCTCATTTTACCAAGACAGCGGATGAAGCTCAATCTGGAGTGTTTTCTTCGGAGTTGTTTAATGAAAAACCTGGCGATGAATATGAGCATAACGATAACATCCTGCCTGTCTTTATAAGCGAAACAGACCAACGACTATCAGATCAACAATTAGAGGCAGATAGATTAGAATTAAAACGTAAAGCGGCTGAAATACGCATTATTGTTGGTTTGCCGGAACACCTGATTGAGTTGAAGGAGATGTTTAGCAAAACTGACAATAATGAATTGCGAGAATGGATAGCATCAAAGCCCGAGTATTTTGGCAAGCATGAGTGGAAAAAAGAGCCATATCTCCTAGATGATAATGGCCTGGACTATGTCCGAAAGCAGGTAGCAGAAAAAGCTTCTTTGCAATTAATAACGAAGTTGGAAGCGGCAGAGCAAGCGTTAGCTTCACTGCGTGATATAGAGCTTGCGTCTAACAATATAGCTAGCGTCATACAAAAAATTCAACTTATCAGTGGGTCAGAGCAAGCGCTGCACCAAGAGATACCTGAGCATCAAGAGATGTTGAGTGAGGAGTGTCGCGGTTTATTGCAACACTCCCTTCAATCCCTCACGGAAAATTTTTCTAATCTTAAAGCGGGAATAAGAGAAAAATCAATTAACTTTATTGATACACAGCATGCGCTTCAAGAGGCGGAACAGACTAATGTTGCTACAGATAGCGCAGATGCAATTCAATTAGCATTGCAGGCGACAAAAGTAAGACTTGAAGCTGCAGAATTTGCTCTTGTCTTAGCTGGTTTAACCAGGGGAGAAGAGATTGAAGCTGAGGCCGATGAGGATGGGCACGAGCTGTTAGCTGATGCTGCACGACCTGCAGCGCCTGTCGATCAGGATGATGATGGTCTTGATCTTTGTCGTGAACAAAAAAATAATATAGAAAGAGCGTTAATCAAGTTAACTATTCATCATAATGCTACGTTTATTAACGAAAAAGCAGCTTTTATTGCACAAAAATTAACTGAAATTAGTCAAGTGAATGTTCCGGAACCTATTGTTGTTCCTGTGCTCAATGGTGATGTGCCTGCAGTTGAGGTGGAAAGAAATAGAAGAATACGTGAGATTGAGGAAGCAAGAACTAGGATATTAACATTACAAGGTGATGCAGAGGCAGCTTATGCTTTAATCTTAGATAAGGCTACAGAAAACGCTCTAAAAATTGAAGAGGCTACAGCTGGCACATTATCTACTGATGCAGATAAAACTAGTTTTGCAGTTCTTAATCCAGCAGTGCAACAGGCGCTTGCTACTGCCAAAAATCATTTAGAAGACATTAGATTGTTGGTTACTGTACCGGATGTGCCAAACGATTTTGGAAATACGTTTTTAGAGAAGGATAGTTTCTTAGATAATGATTATTTTACTACGCAAGTAGTTTTGCAAGGGCAAGCAGTTCCTGCTTTAGCTGCGAGGCCAGCGCCTGCAGACATGGCTGTAGAACAACAACATCTTCCTAATGGGGAAGCCTTACCAAATCCAAAATTTCAACGCTTAGATTTAAAAGCAGGTGATCTTATTTATTCTAGAGCAGAGTTTAGCAAGCCAGTTGTTAACGGTGTAAGGCCTGCTGAGAAGATAAAGGTACACATAACTCAAGATCATACTGGTAAAGTAACTTACAAAGCATCAGAAGAACTATTAGATCCTGAGCAAAGGATCCTTGCTGCTCTTAAACAAGCTGAAATGTTATTGCATAACTTTGATCCAGCGAAAGGTAATACCCTTGTTATCACTGGAGATGCGCGCTATAAATCACAGGCAACGGTTCTTTTTGCTGTTTTGTTGCGCTTGAAAGAAAATTGCCCTGCATTTAAAGACATTAACATTGTATCCAAGGTAGAGGGTTGTACAGGACCTGTACCGGCAACCTCACTGTTAAGATATTTCGCTCCTGAAACGCAGGAAGCTGCAAATAAACGATTTATCGCTGAGCACTTATCTAGTAACCCGCAGTCAGAAGGCAACATACACCGTTTAGAAGAGCAATTAAAGACATTCAGTGAGACAAAAAAAGTAAAAATAGAGGAGCTGAAAACGCTAAAACAAAGATTACGTGAGGGTCGATTAGCAGAGGATGGTCGCAGAATAGCGTTAACCCCAGATGAGCGAGTTAATTTAGCAAGAGAGATAAAAGCGCTTGATTTGAATGACAATGAAGAAGTTGATATTCGTGGCGTTAGAACTACACTGAGAAGATAAGATAGTAAAGGAATGCTATGAATAAATCTCCGTTGGCTATTGGTGTTTTTGATTCAGGGATGGGTGGATTAACAGTATTGCGTGCTTTGCGGAAAAAACTACCGCAAGAGTCATTTATCTATCTAGGTGACATGGCTCGCCTACCTTATGGCACCAAAAGTCCTGCAACGGTCCAGCAGTATGCGGTACAAATGGCGCGTATTTTGATAGAGCGACGCATAAAGGCGTTGGTGATTGCTTGCAATACCGCAACTACGGCCGCTTTGCCGCACTTACAAGCCATGTTACCGGATATCCCGGTTGTAGGGGTGGTGTCTCCTGGTGCGCAAGCAGCTGTAGCTGCTACTAAAAATCAACGGATTGCGGTCTTGGCCACTGAAACCACCATAGCAGCCAATGCTTATCAGCAATTAATCATCGCACAATGTCCAAATGTTGTTATTCATGCGCGTGCTTGTAGCTTGCTGGTAGCGTTGGCGGAAGAGGGCATGGTTGATAATGCTATTGCTCGCTCCGCGTTAGAGCATTATCTTGTTGATATCCAGGATGAAGACACCGTGCTGTTGGGTTGTACGCATTTTCCTGTGTTTAAACCGTTATTAAGTACATTGTTACCTGCTGGTGTCAATGTCGTCGACTCAGCTGATTCAACGGCTATTGTGTTGCAACAGGTATTGGCGAAAGATGATTTGTTAAAATCTGGCAACTCGTTGGGAGAGGCCCATTATTTGGTTACTGACTCGATCGCACGATTTCAAAAAGTAGGAGAAATTTTTCTCGGTGATCGAGTATCAACGGAGGATGTTGAGTTAATTGATATCTAGACTCCTTAATATTCTACAATTACCCTTCTTCGCGTGCAGGGCGACTCATTAGGTTGATCACTGCTTGTTTCGCTGTGATATTTCCTTGTAATAGTGCATTTACTTCCTCACAAATAGGCATTTCTACTTGGTACTGTTTGGCTATCGCACAAACCTGCGCGGCATTATGTTTGCCTTCAACCACTTGCCCAATATGATATTCTGCTTCAATAAGACTAACCTCACGTCCAAGTTGCAAACCAAAACGGCGATTACGAGATTGATCATCCGTGCAGGTAAGCACAAGATCGCCAACGCCGGCTAAGCCTAGAAATGTTTCCTGTTTTGCGCCTAAACGTATCCCTAATCGACTCATTTCTGCTAAGCCTCGCGTGATTAGTGCTGCTTTTGCGTTAGAGCCATAGTGTAATCCGTCACTAATCCCACATGCGATTGCTAATACATTTTTAACTGCTCCACACAATTGGACCCCGGTCGTATCATCAGTAATATACGCACGAATATTATCGTGATGAAAAATCGTGTGCATGGTTTCTAAGTAAGAGGGATTGTTGCCGGCCAAAACTAGCGCGGTTGGTAAAAAATGGGCAACTTCACGAGCAAATGAAGGCCCGGAAATAACAGTGATAGGGAATTTTTCACCCCATTTTGCAGCGACTAGCTGACTTAAAAGTAAATGACTGTCAGGATCTACGCCTTTTGTTAACCAGGCTAACCCATGTGCAGGTTTTTGGAGTTGCGATAGTAGGCTAGCAAAGGCATGAGAAGGAACAGCAATAATAGTATGTGCAGCGTGTGCTAGACATTTATTAAGGCTAGCCATAGGTACTAGCGTGGGTGGAAATATAATATCAGGCAAATAACGTTGATTGGTTCGCTCTTTAATCATGCTTGCGATATGCTCAGGGTTGTGCCCCCACAATAGAACATGATGTCCCTGCTTAGCTAAATGAATAGCTACAGCGGTTCCCCACGATCCGGCACCCAATACGGCAATGGTAGATGTTTTCATGGTTTCATCAATCTCAAAAATAAACAGTATACCTTGGAGTTAATAAGGGTGATAGCAGGGTAACCGTATCTAAACGATCATATTTAAGCCAATATGTGGCGCTTTGCCTGCTTAATACTAAAGCAAGGCAAAGCTATGGGGGGATTAATGCGCTTTTTCAGGTTCTTGAGTAGCGCTAGCTTTTTGTTTTTCTTCAAGCTGCTGCATGTAAAGAGCGTCAAAATTAATGGGCGCTAATACCAATTGTGGGAAACTACCACGAATCACTTCAGTTGTTATTGCTTCACGTGCATAGGGGAATAATATGCTTGGGCAGAAACTACCTAATAAATGATCCAGTTGTTGTGGAATGGAACCTTGAATAGTGAAAATACCAGCTTGCTTAACTTCAACCAAAAACGCCGTTGTATTTTGGTTTTTTACAGTTGCTGTCACACTCAATACAACTTCATAGGTAGTTTCGTCTAGCTGTATATGTTGAGTATTAATATCTAGTGACAATTCTGGTTCCCAGCGTTGTTGAAATACCGCTGGTGTATTGGTGGTTTCAAACGAAAATTCTTTGACATAGATACGCTGAATCATAAATTGTGTTTCAGCGATTTGTTGTTCTGTGTTTGCTTGATCAGTCATGTTATCGATATCCACATTAAGTTATTATTATTTTCCTTTAACCAATGGCAAATTGGCTGCTTGCCATGCAGTAATGCCACCAGCCAATACCATTGGTTGAGCAAAGCCTTGTGCACGTAATTTAGTTGCCATTGCTATTGATTGTAAACCGCGAGGGCAAACAAGAATCAGAGGTTTTGTTTTGTATTTTTCCATGCGCTTTTGGCCGAAATCATCGCTTGGAGTACAAATGGCGCCTATAATATGGCCTGCACGAAATAGCTCAGGATCTCGCAAATCGATCACAACAGCGTCCTCATGATTGATCATATTGACGGCTGCAGCAGGAGATAGCTCTTTTGCACGTTTCTTTTGAGCGAGAAATTCATTAATAAAAATAGCTACAAGTATGGCAACTAATGCCAACCAAAGTGCCCAGTGATTTGTTATAAATTGTTGCAACTGTCCCATAAAACACCTAATGTTGGGTGACAAACTGCCGAATTATCGCCAGTTTGTCACGGCAACGCAAGCCATTTTTCGGGGTATAAAGTAGACGAGACTGATAAGTTAAGATTTTTTAACAGGGTAGCCAGACCTTTCCCATTCAGCAATTCCGCCTTCAACCGAGTAAACTTCTTTGTAGCCTAAATCAAGTAAACAGTTTGCAGCATGTAAAGAGCGTACCCCGCCTCGGCAGTGTAAATAAATAGGGCGGTCATGTTCTGGAACGTTTGCGGCTATTTTGTTTGTTATTTGGTCTTTAGGGATATGCAACGCGCCTTCAATATGCTGCTCTTCCCATTCATTATCTTCGCGGACATCAATGATGCAAAGATTAGGGGTGGCATCAAGGCGTTTTTTTAATTCATGAACAGTAATCGTATTAATTTTATGATCAGTCATAGCGATTCTCTCTAATGGATGGTCGGGTTAATGTTGAATGATGGATAAACCAATAAATGGTGGCAGTAATGACACCGCCAATCAGTGTTGCAAATGCCCAGGTTCCTGCGGAAACTAATGCAGGGCGTTGTCCTAGTTTGTATAAGCTACCAGCATCACGTGCTACAGCACCTGCGAAAATAACATGAAGAATGGCATTGATAAGCAATAAAAGATAATAAAATGTTTTAATTTGATTGCCATATTGTTGGGCTAATTCGGCTAGCATTGACCTACATCCTTACGTAATGATAATCCCATTTTAACGGCTTTCATTCTCACGCGCATTTGGGTTAACATCGGGGAAGCGTTTATTTTATGAGTAGCAACATGCAATCGATTGATGTCCCAGTTCCTCATCTGACTACAGCACACGCCGGCCCTTTGCACTATGTTGAAGAAATTATTTTAAATCAAGTCGCGACTATTGAAGCATGGTTTCGTCAGCGTTGGCAAGAAACACCGCCACCAATTACATCATCTGTTGATTTGCGGCATGCGGGGTTTAAGCTAGCGCCAGTAGATACGAATTTATTTCCGGCAGGATTTAACAACCTTAACCGTGATTTTTTCCCATTATGTATTCAAGCTGCGCAATCAGTGCTTGTGGATAGTTTTCCGACGTGTCTTAAAATATTAATCATTCCAGAAAATCACACTCGTAATCATTTTTATTTACAAAGCTTAAGTGTTTTGCGTGATATTTTTGCCAAGGCGGGTTTTATTGTTCGAATTGGTAGTGTCGATCCTGATGTTACCGACCCCATTGAAGCTATTATGGATAATGGTGATCGCCTGCTCATTGAACCTGTGCAGCGCATAAAGTCGCGCTTGGGGTTGCCTGATTTTAATCCTTGCTTATTGCTGTTAAATAATGATTTGTCGACGGGTGTGCCTGATATATTGCAGGGGTTGCAACAGCATATTCAACCTAATACTCAATTGGGCTGGGCGTCTCGCTTAAAGTCAACGCATTTTAAATTTTTTGCCGACGTAGCAACAGAATTTGCTGCGTTAGTTAACATGGATCCGTGGTTGGTTAATCCGATGTTTAGCGCTGTTGATGGTGTTGATTTTATGGCTCAGGAAGGCGTTGATACATTAGCCAAAGAGGCGGATAAATTATTAACTGCCATACGAGAAAAATACGTTACGTATGAGATAAAAGAAACGCCATTTGTTGCTATTAAAGCGGATAATGGAACGTATGGAATGAGTGTTATGATGGTGCAAGACGGTGAGCAATTATTAAAGCTTAACCGTAAACAGCGCACGCGCATGTCGGCGATTAAAGGCAGCCAAAAAGTAAGTCGGGTTATGTTGCAAGAAGGGGTGCATAGTTTTGAAACCATGCCTGATGGAGCTGTAGCTGAGCCGGTTGTCTATATGATTGGGCAGTTTGTCGTTGGTGGTTTTTATCGAGTGCATCAAGGCCGTGGCAAGGACGATAACTTGAATGCACCTGGCATGCATTTTGAGCCTTTGGCGTTTGCTCATGCTTGCAATGTGCCATGCAAGGATTTGGATGTAGTTGATTCACCTAATCGTTTTTATGCATATGGTGTTATCGCCCGTTTGGCAGCACTAGCGGCCGCGCGTGAGGCTGCGGCAATCGGAGAGCAGCGATGAAAATAGCTATTCTTATGGATCCGTTGTCAGCATTAACGCCTTACAAGGACTCCACTGTAGCCATGATAAAACGTGCCAACCAGTTGGGGTGGCCTTGTTTTTACTTTACTCAATCTGATTTGTATTGTAGGCAAGGGCATGCGTACGCTAATGTTTCGTGTGTGGTGGTGCGTGATGAAACGCGTGCTGATTGGGCGGATGTGGCGTTTGTTGGTGAGCAACCGTTAACGGCATTTGATGTTATTTTAATGCGCAAAGATCCGCCGTTTGATATGGAATATATCTATGCAACGTATGCGTTGGAACTCGTAGAAAAAGAGGGGGTGTTGGTTGCCAATAAACCACAAAGTTTACGTGATGCCAATGAAAAGTTTTTTACGTTAAATTTTCCACAATGTTGTCCACCAACATTGGTTAGCCGTGATATTGCTCGTTTACGTGAATTTTGGAAAGAACACCGGAATGTTATTTTTAAACCCTTAGAAGGAATGGGAGGGCGTGCGGTTTTTCATGTCAATGACGATGCTCGTAACTTATCCGTTATTTTAGAAGTATTAACTCATGGACAGTGTGTAAGTGTTATGGCGCAAAAATATATCCCTGAAATTAGTAGTTTGGGGGATAAACGAATTTTACTCATCAATGGGGAGCCTGTGCCATTCGCATTAGCGCGCATTCCTCATCCAGGTGAGTTGCGCGGTAATTTAGCTGCTGGGGCCATGGGTAAGGTTGTTCCGATCACAGATAGAGATCGTTGGCTTTGCGCAGAAATTGCACCTACCTTACGAGCAAAAGGGTTGTATTTTGTAGGTATTGATGTGATTGGTGATTATTTAACGGAGATCAATGTAACAAGTCCTACGTGTATCCGTGAAATAGCTTCTGAAACAGGCTTAGATATAGCTGGTGATTATTTACGTTGTTTGGCTGATATTTGTAAGGCTAACACCCGCTAAACCCTAATTGCCGCCAAGCTTCAAATAAGATAATAGCGACTGAATTAGATAAATTAAGACTGCGGCTTGTTGCTAACATAGGAATTCGAATCGGATGGTAGCGCTCACGCATTTCAACCGGGAGGCCGCGTGTTTCTGCGCCAAATAATAACATATCCTCATCTTTAAACGTAACATCGCTATATGCGTTTGTTGTTTTCGTGGTACAGGCAAAAATTCGTCGTGCATGGTTTTTTTCGATAAATTCCTCATCATCTTTATAATGAATAATGCTTGCCCATTCATGATAATCAAGACCAGCTCGCATCATGCGCTTGTCATCCAATGCAAAACCAAGTGGATGAATTAAATGCAGTCGTGCGCCGCTATTGGCGCACAAGCGAATAATATTCCCCGTATTCGGGGGAATTTCAGGCTGATGGAGGGCGATGTGTAGCATTTTGCGACGTGGTAAGAGGGAATTTTAAAGGAGGTGCAGTACGTTCCGGTGTTGCAGAGAGAACGCTGTCATCATCTTCATCACCGACATACAATGAACCATTGTCTTGTTGTTCACCCGTAATTAAATAATTACGGTGTTGTAAGTAAGCATCACGAATAAATGCGTATTTATCGAATGATTCATTGATCAGACGGTCAGTTTCAAGCATTTGTGAACGTATATCGATATAGCGTAAACCTAATAATCCATACAGCACATAATTAGAGTGTATATAGGGGTATGGGGTAAATAATGCGTAATCAAACATCATTGCCATACCGTCACGAATTGTACTTGGCCCTAAAAGAGGGATTACAAAATAAGGTGATTTTTTATCGCCCCATTTAGCAAACGTTAATCCTAGATCATTGCTGTGTGGTGGCAAGCTAAACGTGCTTGCAACATCAAAAAGACCGCCAAGACCCATCGTAGAGTTTGCAATGAACCGCCAGGTGTCTTTGATGGCATAATTCCATTCAGCTTGTAGTAAATCGTTTGCTACAGTAGGTAACATGTTCACGTTATTATAGGCATTATTAATGCCAGCACGGACAATAGAGGGGATGACTGTTTTGTAAGCAACAGCGGGTGGTCTTAGTATATAGCGATCAAATACCATATTGAATGCATGAAATTTACGATTAATCGGTTCTAAAGGGTCATCAGGATTGGTGCCTTTAGACATGCAGCTGGATAAAAGAAAACCACTTGTTAAAACAGCAAACATTAAGGTTAAACGCATATATCGCTTTGTTTTTTAAATTTAAATCCTATGGTACACGAGATTGTTTAGCTTGCAAACTCAATGACTTGGCTTTGTTTGTTAAATTATAACATCATTGTAGTTGAACGTTTCAAAGGGCTGACTGCTATCATTGGTTATTTGTTAGACTCTCGTCATAAAGGCTTTTTTAATGAATGTGCGATAGGGGGCATGTATTTTTGGCTATTATTGAGTATAGTTCAACAACTTTCGCGCAACGGAATGTGATTCAATGTAATGGTCCTGACGATGAAATGTGTATGGTCTGTTTGTGATCACTATGTAGTCATAGTGATGATTTTGTTGATCTAAAGCGGTGTTTTTGTATATAATGTGATCACTATTATCGTTTTTTGTGAGTTATTATGCGCCGGATAGTATCTTCTTCCTCTCGTACTGATTCTGCAGCACGGCAAACTTCTGCTTCGTCTCCACAGTTACAACCATTTAATGACTTGGTATTCGAGGAGTGGGAAAAAAAGCTTCCTTGGGTCAAGGAATATCAAAAACTTTTATCAAAGCCTGATTTGCTCGTTGATGACTGTGACGTATTGCCAACAATGCGAAATGATGCACTTGTTGTTCATAAGCAATGGTCTCAAGCTCAAGTAAGTTCGTTAACTCCTGAAATAATAGAAAACAAATTCCAAATTGCTGTAAATAACATCGTTTCAAGATTTTGTGAGCCTATCGAGGCGCAGTATGTAGATTTAGTTGAGCGTTTAATGAAAAAGTCTCCGGAACGAAATGATCATGAACAATTCACTGACGAGTTGAAAAAGAGCTATGTTAACGCGGTAGCTGTGAGGAAAAAAGCAACAACTATTTTCTATAATCCCCACTCTCGAATGAGGAACTTTGCTAAAAAAGATGAGTCTGATGCGGTTGTTAATTTTGAACAACAAAAAGAAGCAGTAAAGGCCCGGTATTTAGATATAATCAAGCAAGAAAAATCAGTATTGCAAGCTAAATTTTCCGAACTGCATGATTATGAAGCAACACTGCGTGACGTTTATACTAAAAATACAGACATGATAAATGGATTAGAAAAAGAAGTAAAAGGACTGCTTGCGACGTTAAGTAAAAAATTAGTTGAGTTTAGTTCTCCTATGTCGGTTGTGGTACCTGAGCTTAATGTTGGCCAAAACCAGTTTGCACCGCCACCGCCACCACCGCCACCGCCACCGCCACCGCCACCATTAGCTTTTTCTTCGAGTGTTGCACCGGCTTCAGCATCTGTACCACCCTCCAAAAGTGTTGGTGTCACGGGAACAGCATCCTTTCGCTCAGATGAAAATGCAAAAAAACCTATTGATACGCAAAAAAGTAATGCTGCTTTACTAGGTGGGGTGATTGGAAGTTTGACTGGTGAAAGACGTTCCTTTGGTGCAGAGCCTAAATTGCCAGGTGAGCCAGCTGCTGTGCATAAACGAAAAATTGTGTCTATTGAAGAGGAACAACTTGCTTTAGAGAAACTAGCTGAAAAAATATATCTCAAAGAGCAGGTTATTTTGGCAATGAAGCAGCGAAATGAACTTCAGCCTCGAATTATTACGGACCTTACGCGCGCAAAAACAAAGTTAATGTTTATTTCTAGTGATATTGATTTATTGGAAGTTAAAAGAGAAGAGTCTAAAAGACAATTGTCTAATCAAGTGATAAGTGAACTTCCTATGGCACCACCGCCACCGCCACCGCCATTACCGCCGCTGCTCTTTGCATCTGCTGCACCTGTACCAGCCCCTGGGCCCATACTGGTCTCTATACCTGCAGAGGGATTATCAGTAGAGCCTCCAGAGGCACAAGGAGTTATCGATGCACAGGATCAAACTAGCCTAGAAAATGCTCCAGAGTTTAAAAAGGATGAGGCGATACAAAAGAAGGAGTTAGCGGATGAGCTTTGTTTGAGATTAGCTGGCCTAAGAAGAGCAACTCAGGGTGGTGATGAAGAAGAGTCAGAAGATGAATGGGAAGATGATGAATCTGTGGCTAAAGAAAGTGCGCAAAAAATGGAAGCAGAAAAACAGCGTAAAAAGCAGATGGACCAAGCTATTGTTGCCAAATATAAGGCTAAAGTTGTAGGTCGTGATTTGGATGACACGGAAATAATTAAAATCAATCGGCAAATAGATGGTATTCATGCAGATAAAAAAGGTTTTGATGAAAATAAGAGAATTAAAGAACTAGCAGATAAAGTTAATCAACTAATGGAGCTTTCGCAATCTGTGCCTCATGCACATACTCAGCACCCACCCGTGATGAGAGCTGTCGTATCTCCCGAGGCTTTGCCGGTTATTTCTGAAATTTTTATAGAGGAAGAACGGATCGTTCCGACTGATATTCTTAGGACGGATGATCCATTAAATGTAGATCAAGAAGTAGCTTATGACAGGCAAGTAAAAGCTATTCTAGCGGATCATGCTGTTGCTCTTGAGTTTTATACACGTCAGAATAATGATAGAGTGTTGCACGATGCATTAAGCACAGCAGGCAATTTAACATTAGCGGCAATCATGGATTCATTAGTTATTTGTGATTATGTTCTAGCTAAACGACGAGAAATTGCAACGAAACATTTATCCGAAGATGTTGTAGCAGGCTATAACATCTCATTAGATAATTTTTATATGCAGGCGCTAGCGATTCGTTTTTCTGCTGATGAGCCCACGCAACAGCTTAAGCGTTTGAAGGAAGTCGCCAATGAGTATTTCAAGCCTCACGGCACTGGCATGAGGATGTTCGCGGATGTTTTGATCATGGTTAGTGTTTTATCGATTGCAGCTGTTGCAGCTAGTGCTGCTGTGCCAATCTTAGGCGTGAGCTTGGTGCTTTCTAGCGCTAGTGCTGCTGGTGTAGTTGGTTTAGGCACGAGTTTGGCTTTTGTAACGTCGTCGTTTTTTAGTCAAAAACCGTCAACCAGGAAACGTGATCTTGAAAAACGTTTAAATGATACAGGTGCAGATGAGGGTAGATTGCTCAAGGGTGATTTAACGCCAGGGGCTTAATTTATTTAATGCGTATTATGTTTAACTCGGCGTTAGCTAATGTTTAAAAATAGCCGCGATGGGTTGTTCGGCGTTTTTATAAAAATGGCTGACGTCTAAAATCAGAAGAACAATAAACCTTATGGTTATTCATTGTTCTTCTCTTCTACCAATGCTAGACTTTTTAAGAGTACTTCTTCATTTCGAGCAATCTTGTGATAGAAAAGGCCATGTTTATTAGCATTGGACTGCTATTTGTTATAACAAGTTTCAGTCATCTTGTTTTTGCTATTTCACCTGCGACATCAGACAGCGCGTCACCTTAGTATTGCCACTGGATTGCTTTGTTAACGCTCGCAAAGACGGATGCATGAATTAGGGGATAGGAAGGAATTATTCGTGCAGACCTTACGGTGCTTGGATAAGTAGCCTCTTAATAATCGAAGGATCCGTTACTTTGTTTAGGATGAGTTTTTTCTTGGGATGATTAAGAGGTTGTGTTGATAAGTTATAACTGTTGGTATTTTGGGCTAAATTGATAAAGGAATAGTCATGCAAAATTTAGTTAAGGTAAGTATTGGGTTAATGTTGGCGATTCCTGCGGCGAGTTTTGTAAACGCTGATGCAGCTGTAACGTCATCTGATTCAAAATTTTGTGTTTTTTCGGTGTTAAAAAACGATAAAAAATTAACAGAAAAAATCAATATCTCTATTGATCCTGCTGGCTTATCAATTGAACCAAAGGATAATAATGTTGATGTTAATAAGTTGCTGCAAAATTACGCGGATGAGCATCAATGTTCATTATCCTCTATTTCTATGGGTGATATGGCGAAGGGGTTATTTAAAGGCTCAAGCAGCGTATTGTCTCAAGGTGCAAACACGAACTCCACTCAATCAGCCCCGCAGACGATGGGTCAAAAATATATTTTAGTGGCAGGGGATGTAGCTGTATGTATAAAACGCTTAGGTCTGGAAATACCAGTCAAAAATTTCGCGCCCATTCCAGTTAAATTTTGCACAATGCAAGAATTAAAAGCGGATAGTGGTTTGAAAGCACAATTGAAATTTGCTTCTGATCCAGTAGGGCTTGCTGTTGAATCAAATAAGCAAGATACAGATGTTGAAAAACTATTTAAAGATTATGCTGTTAAACATCATTGTACGCTGTATTCTCTGTCCATGAATGATCTCATGAGTGGGCTATTAAAGGGCTCAACGTCTTCAAACAATGTTCTTAGTTCACAATCAAGCAAGCAAAACAAGAGTAATAAATATTTGTTGGTTGCCGGTGATAAAGCCATTTGTATTAAAAAACTTGGCTTAGCGTTACCACTAAAAGCGTATTTACCCAATTAGGGGCTGATTAAAGGAGAGTGAATATGGAATTTAAAGTAATAGCAGCTAGCGTATTTGCAGCGTGTTTAGCAACGACAGCGTTTGCGGATTTAACAACAAATCAGCAAAAAATAGACCCATTGGTTAAGGATAGTTTAGATAAATATAAGGTATGCGATGTTCAAGCTTTAGCTGCGCAGTTGGGTAAAAATAACGCTGTTGTTTACATGCCAGATGATCTTGCGACCTACAATTACTACATTGTTAAAAATCAGCAAGCATTGAATGCAGATACAATACGTAAGGACGTTTGTGCTTATGTAATGGAAAACTCATGTTTTCTATATTGGGGTAATGTAGCTAACATGGCTATGTTTGCCCAGCAAAAAGCAGCGTGGTTCCCTGCTGATACAAGCCCACACTATATGTTATCGCCACTTATAACATGTGATAAATTAGGCAAAAAATAGTTATATACTGGCAAATCTTGCTAACAAAGCCTGCATTTTAGCTTAGCTAAATGCAGGCTTTGTTATTTAGAACATGTTTAGCTTATTGTAAATACTGGCGCTGAACTGCTGGGCGAGCCTTCGTAGATATTTACAATAATGGTGAGTAAATCTAATGTTTGCTTGGAGTCAAAGTCATTGTCTTTAATGTAAAACCAATGTTTTCGATAACGTATTGCTACAGCGGCTCCGTTTGGTTTATGTTCGGCAGAATATATTCTTAACATTCCTTTCGTTGCCGACGTCCAGTCATGTATTTGTCCATGCTTCAGGCGGACTAGGGGTGCGCTTTCGTTTGTGACATGCTCCGGAGGGACGTCAACAGCTTTGGATAAATAGTTAAATACACTTAGAACAGTAGATGTCTGTACATTTATGTGTTGTTTGGTGTTTGACGAGAATGGTACTAGCCAAATAGTCGGAGTGCTTGCTGTAAGGTTAACGCGGGCTAATATTTTACGTTGAGTAGTGTTCAGGGTATTAAAATTGCGAACAGTAATTTTGATCGCTGGCTTTTTGTTAATAGTTTCATCATCTATTTCTAAGAGGTTATTGTATTGTAATACCCTCAATACATTACTAAATTGCTTGAACTCGTCATAATGTGGCATGGTCGTCAAGCTTGTTCCATAGGCGTGCGTACGATTATCCAGTGGTCCAAAATTTTGTATTAGCAGACGGAAAATGCGATCAATTGCCCATCCTTCACGAATCATCATATAAATCACACTTAAATCGATAGGTGTCAGTAACATTGAGACATATTTTTTGCCTTGTAGCGGTGTGTAGGTTATGGTGGGGGCTTCGGTGAGGACGCCGCCTCCTGTTGCTTGCCATATAGGGGATTTAGCTCGAGATGTAATGAGGTTGTTTGAAATACCTGCACCTAGAGTGCCAGTGTATGTAAATTGAGAAACAATGCTACTAACATTCAAAAAATAAGGTGCATCACTATAGCGTAAACGAACAATGTTCAATAAGCGTTGTTGGATATCACTATTTTCGAGGGAGTAATTATAGCGTAAACGGTTGGATGGTAGTTGCCTAGGACCAAGATTTGCGCAAGCAGACAGCAGACAAAAAATTAATGCGTAGAGAAAAAATCTAACATTCATTTTATTCCTTAGCTTTTCGCTTATGAATGGCTTATCAAATTGCCTACTCATGTTAGGCAAAAATTCTAATATAAATATTACGTTAGTATCTAAGAATGTACAGTGTTTTTTTTGATTATAACTCCATAGGCGTTGTGAGAGGTTTTTCGTTATTTCTAATGGTATCATTAGCGCCCACGAATTTTTTGGAATGATAGATGGCAACTGCAGTATGGTTGGAGGGTTTAAATGAGAGGCAGTCCAGTGCTGTAACTGCGCCTTTAGGCCACACCTTAGTATTGGCTGGTGCTGGCAGTGGCAAAACCCGTGTATTAGTCAATCGTATTGCGTGGTTAGTTGATGAGCATCACCTGTCACCGCATGCTATTTTAGCGGTTACCTTTACCAACAAAGCTGCTGTTGAGATGAAATCCCTCCTTAGCCATTTATTGGCTTGTCCGACACAAGGATTATGGGTCGGTACTTTTCACGGTTTATGCCATCGTTTGTTACGACGCCATTATCAAGCAGCAAGATTACCTGAGCAATTTCATATACTGGATAGTGAGGATCAAGCGCGAGTGATCAAGCGTGTTATTACGTCATTAAATCTTGATATTGAACAATGGCCGGTGAAACAAGCGCAGTCATTTATTAATGGTAAAAAAGATGAAGGGTTGCGCCCACAACATGTGCATGTACTTTCTTATGGGCCTGGTCGCACGTTGGTTGATATTTATAAGGCATATGAACAGGCGTGCCAAACTGCTGGCGTGATCGATTTTGCGGAATTATTGCTAAGAACGCATGAGTTATTGCGTGATGACGCTCAATTGTTAGCGCATTATCAGCAACGTTTTCAAGCTATTTTGGTTGATGAATTTCAAGATACTAATACCATTCAATATGCCTGGATTCGTTTGTTAGCAGGTAATCAAGCGGCTGTAATGGCAGTGGGTGATGATGATCAATCCATTTATGGCTGGCGCGGCGCTAAAGTTGAAAATATACAACGGTTTTCTCGAGATTTTGAAAACACTCAAGTCATTCGTTTAGAACAAAACTATCGCTCAACCTCAACTATTTTAAATGCAGCTAACGCGTTAATTACGCATAACAGTTCACGCATGGGTAAAGATTTATGGACGGCAGGCAAGGTAGGTGAAAAAATTGTAATTTATAGTGCGTTTAACGAGCTTGAGGAGGCGCGTTTTGTCAGTGAGCGCATTATGATGGAAATTAACCAAGGCCGATCAGCTGATGAGGTTGCTATTTTGTATCGCTCTAATGCGCAATCACGTGTATTAGAGGAAGCATTATTACGTGCTGGAATTGCTTATCGTATTCATGGTGGCTTGCGCTTTTTTGAGCGGGCAGAAGTAAAAGATACACTAGCTTATCTAAGATTATTGGCTAATCAAGATGATGATACAGCGTTTGAGCGTGTCGTTAATTTTCCAACGCGAGGAATTGGAGAAAAAACTCTTGACGATATGCGTCTTCTTGCAAAAAAAGAGCAACTATCGTTGTGGCAAGCTGCCACTCAATTGTTACAGTCTGAACAATTAACTCAACGAGCTGCAACAGCTTTGTCCAATTTTATATTACTCATAGAGCAGTTGCGCGCAGAAGCTGTAGAACTTGATCTGGATGCGCAAATTAGCATCGTTGTTG
>CAZZGV010000002.1:0-11222 GCA_964654255.1 uncultured Legionella sp.
TGGTTCAATATACCCTGCTTGATCTTATATTAGACTCGTAACTATATACCATTCTGTGGCAGTTAGCAGAGTTTTCGCTAACTGCGTAACGCTTTTAATGGTTTAGAATATTCTATTCGTCTACCATATGCTTTCCAACAGCATCAGTATCTCGCTCTTTACAGTTCAATACACCAGATTGCCCATAAGCGTAATCCATTTCCAATGGATTACAAATCATTGCACGCACAGTTCGTGGTCCTGCTCCTGGCATACCTGCATGCACAACTTGTAGATTATCCACTAATAATACATCTCCTGGCTTCCAAAGACAGGAGCAGTAATATTGCCGCATACGCTGCGCGAGTTCTGCTATATCTTGTTGGGTAAAGCAGCTCCCAACACGCTGTGTTTGTGCACGTAATATGGATCGATTGCCATGACACATTGCCGCCACCATCGATTTTATTTTATTGAAAAAAACGTTGAAAGATCCTCGTGGAGAGTACGAAAATGAAGCCATAATAATATAGGCTCGCTCAATGCACATTAAGAACCAACGTGGCAAGCGCCATATTAAGCGATGCCAAAACCAAGTTTTACCGGCATAATCTTGCATAAAACATTTTCGCAGAGCTTCATTTAAACCAGCTATTTCAAAAAAATTGATTTGCAGAGCTTGGCTATTTGTATGTGGATGAATGAAAATATTAGGTTTAAACATCAGTAGAAATCGGTTTTTGCCTTTACCAATTATCGGGATCTTAAAAGAGGCCGCTATTTTTTCTATAGTTTGGTCGCATAAGTGATAGCGCTCAGCAATTTCATCGATACGCCATTTTCCTACATAAAAATTTTGTTGTTCAAGCTTTTTTTTAAGTGTATCCGGCATATGAGCATAAACCTTGCGCATATTGATCAATCCGGTTTCTCCGCCAATTGCAGAAGGTTGTTTACACCAAAAACAAATGTAAAAAGGTACATCTGTAGAATAATAATTTTCACTATGAAATCCGCCAAGATAAAGAGTACCACCAGTTTTGTAGACAGCGTTCGTATGTAACACATATTTTTGCTTATCAACAGCAACACGTCCTTCCTCCGCCATAAAAGCATGTTCAATTCCTCGCAACCCATCTATGCTTAAGATGGTTGATTGAAAGTCCGCCGCTTCTGTTACTGTAAAACCGCGTAATAATACTGCGCCATAACGCGCAATGTCTGCAAGAATTTTTGATGCGTGGGTGTGTAAAAATTGATGTAAAAAATCGAGATCTTTGGTTTGATCGGCTTCTATGACTAACGGCATTTCTTGTTCATCTGATTGGATAAAACGCTCATCTGGACGAAGATGGCGTGTGATGACACCAGGATAGCTGTGCTGCATAATGATAAGCTCCTATTCGTCATAATCTGTTAAAATAGATATTACCTGCCTAAACCTTGATGTTCAAGATGACTAAAAGTGAGTCTGTATCTAATCAAAATACCCCTTATGCTAATTTAAAACCTGATTTTATTTTGGATGCAGTTGAGAGCATAGGGTTTCGCTGTACAGGTAGATTATTAGCGTTGAATAGTTATGAAAATCGAGTTTACCACGTAGGTATAGAGGATTCAGACCTTATTGTCGCGAAATTTTATCGGCCTAATCGGTGGTCAACAGCAATAATTTGATCAATTAGATTATTGCCAATACCTGTTAAGCAGTCAGATCAATTACACGCTGACAAATGCAAGACATGTTGAGCAACCTTATATTTCATCAGGACTTACGAAACCCCTCCGTCCTGATGTGTTTTTCGTAAGTCTTGGTAATAAAACTATTCACAGTGTAGTAAAGTTACCAAAAACTAGATTTCATATCAATGCCCAACGATACTGACTAATATTAATCCAAAAAAATAAATCCAATTCCGCGACAGCGACACATTATCCACAGATTCTGTGGATAATGTTGTGGGTTGTCTGATGATGATTGTTTATAACTTCATTGAATATAGGGTGGGTATATCTTGTAGCGATAATTTTCACTACAATGGTTCTTTTATCAAATTTAGACCAAGTATGTTTAAACCACTACCGTTATTTATCGGGTTGCGATACACCCGAGCTAAAAAGAAAAACCATTTTGTCTCTTTTATATCGTTAAGCTCGATGTTAGGTATCGGCATGGGCGTGATGGTATTGATTACGGTGTTGTCCGTGATGAATGGTTTTGATGAAGAAATACATAAACGCTTTTTTGGTATGGCGCCTGAAATTACCGTTAGTGGAATGGATGGTAAAATTAGCGATTGGCGTGAGTTGGAAAAGCGTTTGGAAATGACGCCTGGCGTTAAAGCAATAGCGCCATATGTTGGTGGGCAAGGGTTGCTCACTCATGATGGGCAGGTTTTACCAATTGTTTTAACGGGTATATTGCCTGAGCAAGAGCAGGCTGTAACGCACTTGAAAGAAAAGCTGCTTGTCGGACGCATGTCTGATTTACAACATTTTGGAATTATTCTTGGTCGTGGCCTTGCGGATAACTTAGGCGTGATGATAGGGGATAAAGTAACGATTATGATCCCTCAAGCTACGGTGACGCCTGCGGGGATGGTGCCTCGGTTTAAACGTTTTACAGTTGCAGGTGTGTTTTCTGCAGGTTCAGGGTTTAATTTTGATACAAAGCTCGCCTTTATTAATTTGAATGATGCACAGAAATTAATGCAATTAGGTGAGGATGTAACTGGTTTAAAAATGAAAATTGATAATATTTATCAAGCGCCGGCCATGTCTGATCAATTAGCAGAAGCACTCGGCGAGGATTATGAGGTTGGTAATTGGACGCGTGAATTTGGTGCCTTTTTCCATGCTGTAAAAATGGAAAAAACCATGATGTTTTTAATTTTATTATTAATCATTGCCGTGGCTGCATTTAATCTGGTTTCGTCATTGGTCATGGTTGTAAATGATAAACAGGCAGAAATTGCTATTTTACGTACGATAGGTGCTACACCTGCCACTATTTTATGGATCTTCATTGTGCAGGGCATGATGGTGGGTTTTGTGGGTACATTTTTGGGGGTTGTGGGTGGGCTTTTGTTAGCGACGAATGCCACTACTATTGTTAATAGTTTACAGTCAATTTTTGATGTGCAACTCCTTTCGTCCAAAATTTATTTTGTTGATTATTTGCCATCAAAAATTATTATAAGCGATATATGGGAGGTTTGTTTAATGGCATTGCTAATGAGTTTTATTG
This sequence comes from uncultured Legionella sp., assembly GCA_964654255.1. GTDB lineage: Bacteria > Pseudomonadota > Gammaproteobacteria > Legionellales > Legionellaceae > CAZYME01. The sequence continues at coordinate 3,227 of CAZZGV010000002.1, forward strand.
CAACCATTTACCCAGCCTGGCGCGCTTCAAAGACAGTGATAGCGGAGGCTTTGCATTATGAATGATACGGTAGTGAGTTGTAGGCAGTTGAGCAAATCCTATCATGATGGGAACATGTCTGTAGATGTCTTGCGCTCTATTGATTTTACAATAAATAAAGGTGATCGAGTTGCGATTGTTGGGCCTTCGGGGTCTGGAAAAAGCACCTTGTTACATTTGCTAGGTGGCTTAGATAAGCCTACTGCTGGGCGGGTGTTTCAACAAGGGATTGATTGGCAAGCGCTTTCAGAAAAACGTCGCTGTAAATTGCGAAATCAACAGCTTGGATTTATTTATCAATTTCATCATTTGTTACCAGAATTTTCGGCGGTTGAAAACGTTGCTATGCCGTTGTTGTTGGCTGGCGTATCTATAGCAGCTGCCCATCAGCAGGCCGAGGATATTTTAAAACAGGTAGGGCTTGCAGCCAGAACGCAACATAAGCCTTCACAATTGTCAGGTGGCGAGCGGCAACGTGTTGCAATTGCACGCGCTTTAGTGCATCAACCCGCATGTGTTTTTGCTGATGAACCCACAGGAAATTTAGATCATGCAACAGCGGTGAAAGTGTTTGATCTGATGTTAAATTTAAATGCTGAATTTAATACGGCATTGATTATTGTGACGCATGATAGGCAATTAGCTGAGCGCATGGATAAAATAATGGTGTTACAAGAGGGTAGTTTGTTGTCTGAAAATGGAGATAAGGCGTAATGAAGTCTCGTGGAATTTTATTATTGTTGATATTTTTTGTAACAGGAATAGCTGAGTCATGTGAAACCAAGCGGGAAGTGTTTATTGATAATGAGCTGACTAAAGTTTGGAGGACAACCATCTGTCCTAACCAGAAATTGCCATTTCACAAGCATCAGTACCCTCGAGTGGTTATTCCAGAGCAAAACGGCACGCTAAAAGTAATTTATCAGTCCGGTAGAGAGGTTCTTGTTCATTTAAAAAAGGAAAAACCTCTGTTAGCGAGCAAATCGCAAGGAAGTGAGTTGCACCAGGATGTTAATATTGGTAAGCGTGTTATACGGGTTATGGTCATTGAATTGAAGCAACAATAGGTAACCGTTATCTAGTGATATTACCTAACACTTTGTTTAGACGACGGATCGCTGTTTACGTCAAGATCATGCTAAGGTCGATTGATACGTTCTGATTTACAGATGTGGAATACAAGTCATCAAATACGTTAAAAGCTGCCTCTACTTCAGAACTATAAATTTCAATAGTTTCAGTGTATTGAAAAACCTCCTTATCTATAAGGATTGTTTTATAATTGTTTAAATCACTAATTATAGTATCTTTTGCTTCCTTTAGATATTGATAGAAATATTTTTTGTCTTCATATTGAGATAACTGACGCGAAACATTTTGAATAAAATTGATGCCGCAACTTTTATAGTTAAATAATGCATTTGAAAAATCGATTGTTGGGCTTCTAAAAAAACGCATACTCTTAAATGGTGTTCTTATTTCCGTGTCATAAAAAACAACAGATATATCCCAAATATTATTAAATCGTGTTTCTGCAGCCGAGCCTTTAAAATTCACGGGTTTACCTCAATAAATTAAGTGGGATAAATAGACCCCACTTATTAAAACATGCAGATTAAAAATCTGCATGTCCGGGAGTACGTGGGAATGGAATGACATCGCGCACGTTGTTAACACCAGTTACATAACTGATTAAACGCTCAAAGCCTAAACCAAAGCCTGCGTGGGGAACAGTGCCGTAGCGGCGGAGATCTCGATACCATTGATAATGGTCTTTGTTCAGACCAGACGCATCCATACGTTTGTCTAATATATCTAAACGCTCTTCACGTTGACTGCCACCAATGATTTCACCAATACCTGGTGCTAGTACGTCCATGGCTGCAACCGTGCGGCCATCGTTGTTAAGACGCATGTAAAAGCCTTTTATATCTTCGGGGTAGTCAGTAATAATCACAGGTTTTTTACACAATTCTTCAGCAAGGTAGCGCTCGTGTTCTGATTGTAAATCTAATCCCCATGAGATGGGGTATTCAAAGGTTCGATCTGCTTTTTTTAATGCTTCGATGGCATCAGTATAGGTAAGTATTTCAAACTCTGACTGTGCAACATGTTCAAGACGTTCAATGCAACCAGGAGCAACGAATTCATTGAAGAAACTCATATCATCTGCACGTTCATCCAACACTGTTTTGCATAAATATTTGAGTAACGCTTGGCTTAAGTCACAGATATCGCTTAGCGTCCCAAATGCTAACTCAGGTTCTACCATCCAAAACTCTGCTAAGTGCCTACTGGTATTGGAATTTTCAGCACGGAACGTGGGCCCAAACGTGTAAACTTTAGACATTGCTAAACAATAGGCTTCTAGATTTAATTGTCCTGAAACGGTGAGAAAGGTTTCGCGTCCAAAGAAATCCTTGTTAAAGTCGATTTTTCCCTGTTCATTTTTAGGGGGATTCAACAAATCTAATGTACTTACTCGAAACAGTTCACCGGCACCCTCACAATCGCTAGCCGTAATCAGTGGTGTGTGAACCCAAAAATAACCTCGTTCGTGGAAAAAACGGTGGATTGCTTGCGATAGGCAATGACGAACACGTGTGACCGCACTGATTGTATTTGTTCGTGGTCGCAAATGGGCAACTTCTCGTAAAAACTCTAATGTATGACGTTTGGCTTGAATAGGGTAGCTGTCTGGATTTTCTACCCATCCATAAACTTGGAGGGTTTCAGCTTGGATTTCAAATGCTTGCCCTTTGCCTTGAGAGGCGACTAATTTACCTGCAACACTAATGGAGCAACCAGCAGATAACTTAAGTACATCTTCCTGGTAATTTATAAGATTATTGGTAGCCACAATTTGTATAGGTGCAAAGCATGAGCCATCATGCAAGCTAATAAACGATAAGCCGGCTTTTGAATCACGCCGCGTTTTAACCCAGCCACGTACAGTGACAGTTTCATCAATACTGATTTGCCCGTCCAAGCATTGTTTTATTGTATAAACCTCTGTCATTATGTACTCCGGAAATATACGGTAATTTTGTATCTGGATAATACACTAAATAAAAACAGGGAGGGAACACTATGCGGCGAGAAGTTATTTGGTTTTGTGCGATTTTATCATCAGCACCATTATTAGCAGAAGATACGGAGTTGAATCTTTACCGGCCTTTGACAGATGGTACCAAAAATTTGCCTTTGATAGTCTCCTCTACAAAGTCTGGTGAATGCACACAGCAGTCTCAGTTGATTAAGCGTGAAGATGCCTGGCGTTGTGTTGCTGAAGGCAAATTATACGATCCTTGTTTTGTTCAACGTTTTGGTTCTCATTTAGAAGCTGTTTGTCCAGAGTCTCCTTGGTCAACACAGGGCACTAAAATAACCGTTTCAACCCCTTTAGATAATAGTCAGCATGAGGCTCTAGATATGTCGCGAGGATCTCCATGGGCGCTTGAATTAAGTAATGGTGAAAAATGCCAGGCAATTGAGCCAAAAGAATCTTATGATGGCCTACCCGTACGTTACAGTTGTAATCGGCAAACAACGCTGATAGGTCATGTTCAACGTTGTGAAAATACTTGGAAGATGTTGCAGCATGCATCTAACGGAGTTGAAACGGTACAAATAAAAAAAGCATGGTTTTAAATGATTGTGTTCCAAAATAATATCAATTGTTTTATTTTTTTGAGTGGTTTGCAATTCCATTAAAAACAGTTTGTAATGAAAGCTCGATAACAATCAGGGAGGAAATATGTTTGGTCCATTTTTTCATACTATTTTAATCGAGCAAGTTTTTGGTTTGTACTTATTAATCATGGCTATTATTTTTCTAAGTCGTGCTAAATATTACCGTGAGTTGGCGCGGAATATCAAAGTAAGTGGCTCGGTATTTCTTGCCTCATCTATCGAATTAATGCTGGGGCTTTTTTTAGTTATTATTCATAATTTTTGGGTGTGGGAACCACGATTAGTTGTTACTGTTATTTGTTGGGTCGTTTTAGTTCGTGCAATTATTTGGTTAGCATTTCCTGAAGCAATGGTGGAGCGCACCAAAAAATTAGCTGCTGGACCGTGGTATTATGTGGTTTCAGTTGCTATGGCTGCACTAGGGGTTTACTTAATGACAACCGGTTTTTATCCGCATATGCATATGTAGGGTTGTTTGGACATCCTGGATATCAGTTTTGTATGTGGTATCCAGGTTTTTTCAAGACGAGTTAGCCTGTTTCTTTTTTATTTAATCTCCGGCGCTGCATTAATAAATGCGGGCAGGGCTAAGCAATACTCATTGATTTCATTAATTAATGGATAGTTTTTCATTGAAAAATTAAAGCGGTTAGCATTATATACTTGGGGAATTAGGCAAACATCTGCCAAACTAATCGAGCTTCCAATGCAAACGTGGTGTTTACGTGGAAAATTTTTTAGCTGATTTTCAATAGCATCAAACCCTTTTTCTAACCAATGATGGTACCACTGATTTACCTGTGCGTCTGTTGCATCAAATTGATGGCGTAATTCTTGTAAGACACGTAAATTATTTAGTGGGTGCATATCACATGCGATAATCATGGCTATTCCTCGAACTTTTGCGCGTTCCAATGGAGTTTGAGGTAGTAGGGGTGGGGTTGGGTTAATTTCATCTAGGTATTCGATAATTGCTAATGATTGGCTTAAAATATGGCCATTTTCATCTAACGTTGGTACTAAGCCTTGTGGGTTCTTATTTAAATAATCTGGTAGATTTTGCTCTCCACCATTATTAACCAAGTGTACCGCCAATGTTGTATAGTTGATATTTTTTATATTTAATGCAATGCGCACACGATAACATGCTGTTGAGCGGCAATAATCATAAAGTTTCATGTTATACCTCGCTAAACTGGCAAATGCTCTGTTCAATAGCTCCAAATATGCACTGTCCATGTTCGTTATTCATTTCAATACGTATAGTGTCTCCGAAACGCATAAAAGGAGTTATTGCTTTTCCATTTGCAATCGTTTCTAACATGCGTTTTTCAGCTATACAGGATGAGCCTTTACTGCGATCGAGGTTTGATACTGTACCAGATCCAATAATAGTGCCAGCACTTAGATTTCTTGTTTTTGCTGCATGAGCAATGAGTTCGGGGAATGAAAAAGTCATGTCTTCACCGGCGTTTGGTTGACCAAATAACTCCCCATTTAAATAGCTATGTAGGGCTAAATGTAAGCGTTTGCCATCCCAGTGAGGAGCTAATTCATCGGGTGTAACTGCAACAGGCGAAAAACTACTGGCAGGTTTTGATTGAAAAAATCCGAAACCTTTTGCTAATTCATTCGGGATTAGGTTGCGCAATGAAACATCATTGACCAACATTAATAAGCGGATATGTTGTTTGGCATTATCGGCATTGGTCCCCATGGTTACATCATCAGTGATAATGGCTACTTCAGCTTCAAAATCAACTCCATATGATTCGTCAGATACAATAATAGGATCACGTGGCCCCAAAAAGGCGTCAGAGCCACCCTGATACATTAAAGGATCAGTCCAAAAATTAGAGGGCATTTCAGCTCCACGGGCTTTGCGCACTAACTCTACATGGTTAACATAGGCACTTCCATCGGCCCATTGGTAAGCACGTGGGAGTGGTGATGCCATCAGTGTTGTATCAAAATTAAAAATGTCACGTAATTCGCCAGCATTTAATTGCTGGTATATGTCATTTAGTTGATGTTCATATTTAGACCAATTTTCAAGTGCACATTGTAACGTAGGGACAATGTGAGGGACACAAAATGCAGTACTCAAATCTTTGCTAACTACGCATAATTCACCATCTCGGCAATGTGTAGTTTTAAGACTAGCTAATTTCATTCAAATACTCCCTATAATGTTCCACGTCTCATTTGGTCACGCTCTATTGCTTCAAATAGTGCTTGGAAATTGCCTTCTCCAAAACCTTGATTACCTCGTCGTTGAATAATCTCAAAAAATACTGGGCCAAATATGTTTTCAGTAAAAATTTGCAGAAGTAATCCAAATTTTGGATCTTGCTCCCCATCAATTAAAATACGCCCATCTTTTAATTGGTTGAGAGGTTCTTGATGCCAAGAAATACGATCATTAATCATTTCATAGTATGTGTCAGGAACATCAAGAAAATGCACGCCTTGTTTTCGTAATAATTTTACGCTTTGATAAATATCATTGGTGCCTAAGGCAATGTGCTGAATGCCCTCTCCTTGATAGTCATGCAAGAACTCTTCAATCTGGGAGCGGTCATCTTTTGATTCATTCAAAGGAATTTTGATATTTCCGCAGGGACTTGCCAGTGCGCGACTCATCAATCCGGTTAGTTTACCCGTAATGTCAAAATAGCGAATTTCACTGAAGTTAAAAATTGATTCATAAAATGTTGCCCATTTATCCATGTTACCGCGATAAACGTTATGAGTTAAATGATCAATGAATGTTAAACCGGTTGACTGTGACTTGGCAGTTGATACAGGCACTTGTTTCAAGTTGTTTGCAAACGGTTGATACTCATCATCAACAAAATAAATGACACTGCCACCTATGGCTTCTATTGCAAGCAGGTGATGATTAGCGTGGTCTGCGTCTTTGAATGCAGTTGCACCGTGGTTAATAGCGTATGCGTATGCATGTTGAGCATTTTTAACTTTAAATCCCATTGCACAAGCACCAGGACCATGGATTTCAGCATGGCGTTCTGCTTGGCAATCCTTTGCGTTATTAATGATAAACTGAATAGCGCCTTGTTTATAAAGATTAATATCTTGTTTAATATGCGTAGCTGCGTGTTGAAATCCCATTTCAACAAATTGGCGCTCTATGATCTTTTTGTCGGGCCCTGAAAATTCAAGAAATGCAAAACCTTCTAACCCACATGGGTTTTCTTTTGTGTTGTTGTCCATAGTACACCCCTCATCCTTTATGTTTTAGTTGTATTAAAAACAACCCATCTCCAATCGGTAACATGCTTGCATAGACTCGATCGTCTTGTTTGATAAGTGCGTTTAATTTGCGAATTTCACGTGTTTGTCCACCAGTCTCTAGTTGATCAATAACTTTTCCTTGCCAAAGCACATTATCGATTGCAATAAGTCCTGTTGGTTTTAATAATTGAAGAGCCAGTTCGTAATAATTTACATAATTGGTTTTATCAGCGTCGATAAATATAAAATCGAATGTATGCGCTAGGCCTTCATCTAATAGCGTATGTAACGTTTTTAATGCTGGCGCTAACCGCAAGTCAATTTTTTTTTCTTGCTGGGCTTGTTGCCAAAAGAAGGGTGCATCGTTTGTCCACTCAGTATTAATGTCGCACGTGATAACTCGACCGTCCTTTGGCAATGCTAATGCCATGGCGAGTGCGCTATATCCGGTGAATGTTCCTAACTCTAAAACATTTTTTGCATTAATTAAGCGAAGTAACAACTGCATAAATTGTGCTTGTTCTGGTGATACTTGCATGTGAGCAAGTGCCATTTTGGAGGTGTTGTCCCGCAATGCTTTTAATGTTGGGTGTTCATTTAATGAAGTGTCCAACATGTAATTATACAAAGCGGGAGTTAAATCCAAATGTCTCATTATATAACCAGATTCTTAAGCAAGTTTTTCTTGTGCCATTGTATCTGCAATTTCACTGACTGGGCGATTTTCTTCTGCTGAGCGCGTGAAAATTTGCGATAATGTGGTGCCGATACCATCAATTTGTTGGTTAACCAAAGAGTCGGGTGTTTTTAGATATTTGCTCGCCGCAAATATAAGCCCACCAGCATTGATAACGTAATCAGGGGCATACAAAATGCCTTTATCATGAAGTTGCTGGCCATGATAGGTATGGGCGAGTTGGTTATTTGCAGCGCCTGCTATAATGGTCGTTTGCAATTGATTAATACTAATGTCATTGATAATTGCCCCTAATGCGCAGGGTGCAAAGAC
>CAZZGV010000002.1:11232-23272 GCA_964654255.1 uncultured Legionella sp.
TATAATAGAGTGAAGATTTAAAGGTGAAAAAGCTGCTAGTATCAGTTGAAACAACATCAGCCCCAAATTCACGTACAGCCCGATCCACAAGTTGGGGTGCTATATCGGCAACAGTAAGTCGAGCGCCTAAAGCATGTAAATGCTGTGCGATCAGAAAACCAACATGACCTAAGCCTTGGATAGCAACATGTAAACCACTTAAACTATGTTTGCCTAATTTGAATGATACGGCAGCCTGTATACCACGCAGAACCCCTGTTGCAGTTGATGGAGACGGGTCGCCATTATAGCTTGATAAGCTAGCAACATAAGAGGTTTTTTGAGCGATAGTATCCATGTCGCTTAATTGAGTGCCGCTATCCAGGGCAGTAATGTAACGTCCCCCTAAATCGTTAACAAATGCCCCAAAACTATGCATATATGCAGTGCGATCAAAGTCTGTTGTGGGATGAATTATTACGGCTTTACCCCCACCTAAAGGTAGATTAGCTAACGCTGCTTTGTAACTCATACCTCGGGCTAATCGCATTGCGTCAAGTATTGCTGTTGTAGAATCAGGATATCCAATGAAGCGACAGCCACCTAGTGCGGGGCCCAATTTGGTATTGTGTATGGCCACAATTGCCTTCATCCCAGTTTTTTTATCAACTTTGAAATGTAAATCTCCAAAGTCATGTGATAATGCATAATCAAGGAAATCATGTTTGCTGTTTTGAATGGCTTGATGGGGTTGTAATGTGTCAACGGATATCATTGGATAAGCTCCGTAAGTAAAAAATTATGTTATAGACGGAATTCACTTTAAAATCAATGTACATCATGATTAAACCCGGGTGAATAGCTGTTAAATATCAACAAAAATTCTAAAGGATAATATTTTTCGTGAGTCCGGAAAGAGTATAGTATATTCTTAATCTCTTTGTTTAGATAATAACTGTGATGCGTTATGGAACGAATAATAGGGCACCGAGGAGCATCAGGTTATGCCCCTGAAAATACCCGTGCGGCATTTGAAAAAGCGCTAGAGTTGGGTTGTCATTTTATTGACTTTGATGTCATGTTAAGTGCGGATGGCGAGCCCTTTGTTTTTCATGACGATAATTTAAAGCGTACAACCAATGGTCGAGGTGAATTTGGCCTGGTTACTGCGGAGTATTTGCGAACGCTAGACGCGGGTCGTTGGTATTCTAAAAAATTTCGAGATGAAAAATTATTGTCTTTACATGACGCTCTAGAGTGGTTGGCTGCATCTGGAGTACATGCCAATATTGAAATTAAACCCTATCCTGGAAAAACCGAAGAGACAACAATAGCTGTGCTAACCCATATTAATCGTTATTGGCCACAAGATAAAACATTACCTTTGATATCCAGTTTTGATCATGACGCATTGTATTTGTGTCAAAGCATTGCACCTGAGATTCCTTTAGGTTTATTGCTAGATAAATGGCAAGATAATTGGTTAGAGGTAGCAAAGGACTTAAATTGTTTTTCAGTGCATCTCAGTCGGCGAGTAGCTACAGCAGCACGTATATTAGCTATTAAAGAAGAAGGATATATGGTTTACGTGTACACCGTTAATCGTAAACGCCAAGCTGTTAAATTGTTTGATTGGGGAGTCGATGCTGTGTTTAGTGATTATCCTGATTTATTATGATAAAGCGTTTAATTGGCATTATTGGCCACTCCTCTATGCTGCGTTGCTTAAAATATATATCAGCTAGTTTATTGATATTTATTGTTTCTTTAACTGCAGCGCATGCTAAACCTATTGAAATTTTACTTTGGCATTCGCTAGCAGGGCATATCGGTTCCCAAATGAATGCATTGATAAATGGGTTTAATCATAGCCAAACAGAGTACGTAATAAAGGGGGATTATAAGGGCGATTATATTGAGTCATTAACTAGTTTTGCTGCGGCATTTCGAGCGCATCAGCCGCCTGCATTAATACAAATATTTGAAGTCGGTACAGCGACGATGCTGACTCCTACAGGAATTATTAAACCAGTTGATAAGCTAATGCAGGAAGAAGGATTAGCATTACCAGAAGCTAGCTTTTTCCCCGCAATAAGAGCTTATTACAGTGAACATGGTCATTTGATGGCTATGCCTTTTAACACATCAGTGCCAGCTATATTTTATAATGCAGACGCACTTGCTAGCGTTGGTTATTCTGCCGCATCATTTCCACGCACCTGGGATGAGCTAGAACGTTTAGCGTTTAAACTTAAACAAGCGGGGTTTTCATGTGCATATACTAGCGCTTATCCAGCATGGATTCTTATAGAGGCTTTTTCAACTATTCATGGCTTGCCTATGATTGATCTTGTTTCTCAAAAAGCTATTTATAATAATGAAAAAATAATTCAGCATTTGGTTCGATTATTACGTTGGCAGCAGTTACACTATTTTGAATATGGTGGGCGAACAGATGATGCTACTGTTTTATTCACTAGTGGTCGGTGCCCTTTATTAAGCCAGTCTTCCGGTGTTTATAATAGTTTATCTGAGCTTGTGCCTTTTAATTTAGGTATGGCTGCTTTACCGTTAGATAAACAAATAAGTGATAGGCGCTTTAACAATGCTGCTGGTGGTGCTGCATTATGGGTTGTGGCAAATCAGTCTCCAGAGGTATATCACGGTATTGCACGGTTTTTTTCATATTTAGCAGATCCTGCTGTGCAGCAACGGTGGCATGAAAATACGGGGTATTTACCCTTAGGTACAACTGGTATTTATGAACAACTTGCGAAGAAAAGCAAGCATCCGTCATTGCGTTTAGCACAAGTTGAACTGGTTGGTAATGATGAAGCAGCAGTGAGTACGTTGCGACTAGGTCCACAAAATCAAATTAGAGTGATAAATGATGAGGCTCTTGAGGCGATATTTGCCGGTCTTAAATCTCCAAAGCGAGCCATGGATGAGGCAGTGATTAGGGCGAATCATGTTTTACAACGATTTGCACAAAATACGTCAGATCATTGAACCAGGGAGTTGAGCATGTTATTTCGCCAATTATTTGATAGAGACTCATCAACATATACCTATTTGCTTGCAGAAGATTACGGAAAAAAGGCTGTAATTATTGACCCAGTTAAAAAAAATGTCGCGCAATATGTAATGTTAATTAACCAATTAGATCTTCAGCTTATTGCCGCTTTAGATACTCATTTGCATGCGGATCATATTACTGCTATAGGTGAATTAAGTAAGATATTAAAATGTCAATCTATGATGGGTGAGCAAAGCCAGGCGCAAGGGGTATCGGCAAGATTCCGTGATAACGATATTCTTAATTTTGATGGCATTTCTCTTACTGTTCTATATACGCCAGGACATACAGATGATTCATATTGCTTTTTAATGGATGACCGGGTGTTTACTGGTGATACCCTGTTTATTCGTGGAACAGGGCGTACTGATTTTCAAAATGGTAGTCCAAGCCAACAATATGATAGTTTATTTAATCGATTATTATGCTTGAACGAAACTACCTTTGTTTATCCAGGCCATGATTACAATGGCATGACAGTAAGTACAATTGGTGAGGAAATTAAATTTAATTCTCGATTAAATGTAAAATCACGCGAAGAATATATGGCACTAATGAATAATTTGAATTTAGCGAAGCCTAAAATGATGGACATAGCTGTTCCTGCTAATAAGAATTGTGGTAATTTGGAAGGTTATGAACATATGCAGCGCTCATAATAAAGATAGTTAACTCAGAGAGCACAACAGTGGCGAGGTATCTAACATATGCATGATGGAACAGTTTTTTACACGATTTTTTTGATTTTTGCCGGTGCAGCAGTTTTCTCAACAGTCGTTTTATATACGAAGCAATCGTTATTAGTTGCTTATATTTTATTGGGCGCGGCGTTAGGTCCCTGGGGTTTAGGCTTGGTGTCGGATCTAAGTGCCGTGCGGCAAGTTGGTGATATAGGGATTGTGTTTTTGTTATTTTTGTTAGGATTGCATCTGCAGCCTCAAAATTTAATTCACATGCTTAAAGAAGTGACGTGGATTGCGATGTTTAGTTCGGTATTATTTGCGCTAATCTCATATTTGATAGGACGTTGGTTTGGCCTGACGAATACCGAGTGCTGGGTTCTTGCGGCTGCCATGATGTTTTCAAGTACTATTATTGGTCTTAAATTATTGCCAACAACAATTCTGCATCATCAACACACGGGTGAGGTAATGATAAGTGTGCTCTTGATGCAGGATCTTATTGCGATAATCGTTTTGATTTTGATTAATGGAGCTGAAGATGGTGGTGGGTTAGTATGGAACGACCTGCTTTTAGTTGGTGTTGCATTGCCATCATTAATTTTATTTTCTTTTCTTTTTGAACGTTATGTATTGGTAAAATTATTAGCTCGTTTTGATAGAACACAAGAATATGTCTTTTTGTTGTCCATTGGTTGGTGTTTAGGTTTATCTGTGCTTGCCCAAAAAATGGGGTTGTCAGAAGATATAGGTGCTTTTGTTGCTGGCGTTGCATTAGCAGCTAGTCCGATTTCTCTTTTTATTGCCGAAAGTTTGAAACCACTACGAGATTTTTTCTTAGTGTTATTTTTCTTTTCTGTCGGTGCTACGTTTAATTTTAGTTTTGCGGCGCAAGTTGTTATCCCTGCCTGTATCTTGGCTTTGTTGATGTTGGTCGTTAAACCGTTATGCTTTAAATTATTATTTGTAAAAGCTGGTGAGAAGAAGTTGGTAGCTAAAGAGGTTGGGTTTAGACTTGGCCAAGCTAGTGAGTTTTCATTGTTAGTTGCAAGCATTGCATTGGGCGCGAATCTTATTTCTGATGTAGCGTCAAACTTGATTCAAGCAACTACAATTTTAACGTTTATCGTTTCTTCTTACGTAGTAGTGTTAAAATATCCCACACCAATGTCATTGTCTGATAAAATGCGTAAGGATTAGTCTGAATGAAACTGTTGGTTATTGTTCTATGTTTATTAAGTGAACGGTTTTTAGTTCATGTTGAAGCGCATAATCGTTTTAGATGGTTTTCAGCATATATTAATGCTACTGAGAAACAACTCTCAAAAATTCGTGCATTGTCTTCCCAGTGGATAATCCTTCTTTTTGTAGTATTACCTTTTGTTGTGATCGGTTCGGTTATTTTGTATTTCTTCTCCGATAGTATTTTTGGGTTTGTTGGATTATTACTAAATATTTTAATTTTATATAGTTGTCTTGGTCCGGGAAATCCATTTTATCCTGTACATGTGTCAACGACAGAAAGCGCAAGCTGTAAAGAGATTGGTGAATATTTGGGACAAGTAAACGGTCAATTATTTGCGGTATTATTTTGGTATATTTTGTTAGGTCCTCTGGCTGCACTAGTATACAGATTCATTTCTCAGTGTCGTCACCAATCCTCATTGGCATCATTGGCGACAAAATTGACTGATATTCTAGATTGGTTACCTGTGCGTATGGCTATCTTGTTGTATCTATTAGTTGGAAATTTTCAGGTGGGTTTTAGGGTGCTTTTAACATCATTTTTTAAAGCACCAGCTAATAATCAAATCCTTTTGAGTGGATGTGGATTAAAAGCAATTGATTCAGGTGAGGCGTCTACTATTAAGATGGCGCAAGCTGAAAATCTTGTTGAACATGCGGTAATCCTTTTATTAGTTTTGCTGGCGTTTTTTACGCTAGTTGCATGGATGTGAAATAAGCAATTTGTTAATAGGTGAATAAATAATGATGTCCTCAGTTTCACGTATTGCATTGGGTATTGCTATAATGATGCTTGTAGCGTGTGCAAATAAACAGGTGTCGCTTGAATGTGATCAACATCGTGCTGTGTGCCAGAAAAGCTGTCAAGAGCGTTTTAAACAATGTAGCGAAATTTGTGACAATAGTTGTTATAAATGTTCCGCGGCTGCTAGTTGCAGTGCGACACGTAATTACAACCGATATAAGCAGGAGCAGTATGTTCAGGGAGGAATTATTGCGCGCGAGTTGAAATCCTATCGAGATCCACTACAATGCCGCAAAACTACCTGTAATTGTTGGGCGGACTATAATGTTTGTGCGCAGTCATGCAGGGGTCTTATTCATAAACGTCTGCAAGTTGGCCCTGCTTGCTGTTAACTCCTGAGGAATTTACTCATGGCAAATGAAAAAAATAATGATATTGATCCAATCGAAACCCGCGAGTGGTTAGATGCTTTACAAGCTGTTGTTACTAATGATGGTAGTGAGCGTGCCGCGTTTTTATTACAAGAGTTGCTGAATAAAGCTAACGCAGAAGGAGTAAAGCTTACGAGCTCGCTTCAAACACCCTATAGAAATACCATCAAACCTTATGAAGAAAAGCAATTTCCTCCTGATGAGGGGATGAGTAAGCGTATAAGTGCGTTGATTCGCTGGAACGCTGTAGCAATGGTTTTGCGGGCTGGAAAATATGCGTCAGAATTGGGGGGGCATATTGCTTCATACGCTTCTGCGGCAACGCTTTATGAAACAGGGTTTAATCATTTTTTTAAAGGCCCTAACGGTGAGCATGGTGGGGATTTGCTCTATATTCAAGGGCATTCTTCACCAGGTATTTACGCGCGTGCATTTTTAGAGGGCCGACTTTCTGAACAGCAATTAAATAATTTCAGGCAAGAGGTTGAAGTAGATGGTTTATCCTCCTATCCACACCCGTGGCTTATGAGTGATTTTTGGCAGTTTCCTACTGTATCTATGGGGTTAGGGCCACTCCAGGCTATCTATCAAGCTCGTTTTATGAAGTATTTAGAACATCGCGGACTAATCAAAGCGGAAGATCGCAAAGTTTGGGCGTTTCTAGGTGATGGTGAAACAGATGAGCCAGAGTCTTTAGGTGCACTTGCAATTGCTGCACGCGAGAAATTGGATAATCTTATTTTTGTAGTTAATTGTAATTTACAACGTTTGGATGGACCAGTTCGTGGTAATGGCAAAATAATCCAAGAATTAGAAGGTGTCTTTCGGGGTGCTGGTTGGAATGTTATCAAAGTTATATGGGGCGGACGATGGGACCCATTATTCAGCCGTGATAAAGATGGAATTATGCAAAAACGCATGGAAGAATGCGTGGATGGTGATTATCAAAGCTATAAAGCAAATGATGGTGCTTTTGTACGTGAACATTTTTTTGGTCAATATCCCGAATTGAAAAAAATGGTAGAGCATTTATCGGACGATGAAATTTGGCGTTTAAATCGCGGTGGTCATGATTCACAAAAAGTGTTTGCAGCTTATGCGGAAGCAGTAGCACACCGTGGAGGCCCAACAGTAGTTCTTGCTAAAACCGTTAAAGGCTATGGTATGGGAGCTGCTGGTGAAGGCATGAATATTACCCACCAGCAAAAGAAAATGACGGTTGAACATTTGCGTGCGTTTAGAGATCGCTTCAGTATCCCTATTAGTGACGAACAAATTACCGAATTGCCATTTTACAGACCATCTGACGATAGTCCTGAAATTCGCTACTTAAAAAAGCAACGTGAAGCATTGGGTGGATATCTGCCCGCACGCAGTTCTAAATTTGAGCCATTGCCCATACCAGGTATTGCTGCATTTTCAACTGTGACCAAAAATTTAGGTGAGCGTGAAATTTCCACAACCATGGCGTTTGTGCGTATTTTATCAATTTTACTGAAAGACAAGGTCCTTGGGCCCCGAATCGTACCGATTGTTCCTGATGAGTGTCGTACGTTTGGAATGGAAGGATTATTCCGACAAATAGGTATTTACTCACCTGTTGGACAACTCTATACACCTGTTGATCATGAGCAAGTGATGTACTATCGTGAAGCACGTGATGGACAAATGTTAGAAGAGGGTATCAACGAGGCAGGTGCTTTTTGCTCATGGATTGCTGCAGCTACGTCCTACAGCTCTAATAAATTAGCGATGATCCCTTTCTATATTTATTACTCTATGTTTGGTTTTCAACGGATTGGCGATCTTGCTTGGGCAGCCGGGGATATTCAAGCGCGTGGATTTTTACTTGGTGGTACAGCTGGTAGAACGACGCTTGCAGGTGAGGGCTTGCAGCATCAAGATGGTCATAGTCATATAATGGCTTCAACCATACCTAATTGCATTGCTTATGATCCTACCTATGCTTACGAGTTAGCGGTGATTATTCAGAATGGTATGCATCGTATGTTTGAGTTGCAAGAAGATGTATTTTACTACATCACTGTGATGAACGAAAACTATCAACATCCTGATATGCCTGAGGGTGTTGAAGAAGGCATTATCAAAGGTATGTACTTGTTGCATGAGAGTCAAAAAAAATCAAAACAACATGTACAGTTACTAGGAAGTGGTACCATTTTGCGCGAAGTTATTGAGGCTGCGCGTTTATTGAAAGACGATTTTTCAGTGTCTTCAGATATTTGGAGTGTAACGAGCTTTAACGAGTTGCGCCGAGATGGTTTGGCCATTGAGCGTTATAATCGTATGCATCCTGAAAAACCTGCACAACAAAGTTTTGTAACGCAACAGCTAGCTGGACGAACAGGTCCGATTATTGCAACAACTGATTATATGCGGTTGTATGCTGAACAAATTAGGCCATTTATACAAGAGCCGTATGTCACCTTAGGTACGGATGGATATGGTCGCAGTGATACCCGCGCTCGATTACGCCATTTCTTTGAAGTGGATGCCAAGTATATTGTAGTAACTGCGCTAAGTGCGCTGGCAGAGCAAGGCGAAGTGCCTAAATCTATGGTTATTGATGCAATGAAACGTTATGGGGTTGATCCTGAAAAGATCGATCCAATCATTGCGCACTAGACGAGGATAACATGAGAACATTTCGCTTTGTTTTAGATAGAGGTATATATGGCAGATGAAACAAAAGTTAGGGTACCCGACATCGGTGGGGTAACTGGAGTAGATGTTATTGAGGTATTGGTAAAAGAGGGTGATACCATCACTAAAGACACGTCTTTAATCACATTAGAGTCAGATAAAGCGAGCATGGAAATACCCTCTCCTATCGCTGGTGTGGTCCGTTCATTACAAATTAAAAAAGGTGATAAAGTATCAGAGGGCGATGTTATCTTGACGCTTGTTGCAGATATTGCGGCACCTGCTTTGGTAAAGCCCCCGGTTGTTGAATCGGAAGGTGACAAAAAGTCAAAATCCAAATCCACTGCTGCTCCAGCAGAGAAACTAAAAAAGAGTGAAATTAAAAAAGTATCTTCATCTATCAATGTGCCAGATATCGGTGGTGCTGCTGGTGTTGATGTTATTGAAATATTGGTAAAAGAGGGCGATGTCATTGCTAAAGATACCCCTTTAATCACATTAGAGTCAGATAAAGCTAGCATGGAAATACCTTCTCCTATGGCCGGAGTTGTTGGGGCGCTGCAAGTTAAAATTGGTGATAAAGTATCAGAAGGTGATCTTATTTTAACACTGATTTCAGATGACAACGCAGCGTTAGAATCAGAGACATCTGCAGCATCTGTGCCAGTGGAAAGTGAAACCAAAACGCAGCCACAGCCTTCTTCTGAAAAAAGTAATATGCCTGAACGCGTCCAAGCTGTTATGCCCAGCTCAGAACATAGCCTGGCCATTTCCGCAGGTCCTGCTGTTCGACGTATGGCACGTGAGTTAGGTGTTAATCTTGCTGACGTAAAAGGTTCGGGACGAAAATCACGGATTAGCAAGGAAGATGTTGTTCTTTATGTAAAAAATAAAATTAATCAAAAATCATCAGGTGGTTTGGTTATAGCTGAGGCCCCACGCATAGATTTTAGTAAATTTGGTGCGATTGAAATTAAGCCACTAAATAAAATCAAACGATTAACCGCCGTTAATGTGCACCGTTCCTGGGTCACCATTCCCCATGTTACTCAGTTTGATGAGGCAGATATCACCGAACTTGAAGCGTTTAGAAAAGCTGAAATGGCTAAAACCACTGATGTGAAGTTAACCATCTTAGCGTTTGTTTGTAAGATTGTTAGCCGAGCATTAGCCGTTTATCCTCAATTTAATGCATCGTTAGATAGCAGTGGTGAACACCTTATTTATAAACAATATTTTAATATTGGTATTGCGGTTGAAACACCCAATGGCTTAGTGGTGCCTGTGATTAAAGATGTTGATCGCCTGCCTATCTTTGATATTGCAAAGGAAATGGCTCGATTGAGTGTAAAAGCGCGTGATAAAGGATTGATGCCTACTGATATGAATGGTGGATGTTTTACTATTTCAAGTTTAGGTGGTATCGGGGGCACAGGATTTACGCCTATTGTGAACAGCCCAGAGGTGGCGATTCTTGGATTATCCCGCTCTAGCATAAAACCAATTTATGAGGATGGTGCTTTTAAACCACGCCTTATGTTACCGTTGTCGCTTTCTTATGATCATCGAGTTATAGACGGGGCAGAAGCTGCGCGCTTTACTCGTTTTATCAGCGAAGGTTTGAGTGATATTCGACAAATTTTATTATAGTAAAATTATTTAAAGAGGCTTTTTAGATGACCAAGCAAATTAAAACAGACGTAGTTGTAATTGGAAGTGGCCCTGGTGGTTACACTGCTGCGTTTCGTGCGGCAGATTTGGGTAAACGTGTTGTGCTAATTGAGCGTTTTACTACATTAGGTGGTGTTTGTTTAAACGTTGGTTGCATTCCGTCTAAAGCATTATTGCATGTTGCTAAAGTAGTAGATGAGGCTCATGACATGGCTGAGCATGGTGTTAATTTTTCTAAGCCTACCTTGGATAATAAAAAATTAGTCGCTTGGAAAAATTCCGTCATTAGCAAATTAACCGGTGGATTAAGCGCGTTGGCTAAGCAACGTAAGGTAGAGGTTGTTATCGGCTCAGCTAAATTTTCCGGTGCTCATCAAGTAGTTGTTGAGGGTAAAGATGAGCAAACGACCATTGATTTTGAACATGCTATTATCGCCGTTGGTAGTGAGTCAGTAAATTTACCATTTATCCCTGAAGATAAACGCATTTTTAGTTCTACAGGGGCTCTTGAGTTAGCGGATATTAAAGGTGATTTATTGGTTCTAGGTGGCGGTATCATTGGTTTGGAAATGGCGACTGTTTATTCTGCTTTAGGTGTAAATGTAACGGTGGTTGAATTTCTTGATCAATTAATTCCAGGTGCTGATGCTGATTTGGTGAATGTATTGCAAAAACGCATGACTAAAAAAGGCATTAAATTTTTGCTGAAAACTAAAGTGACAGCTGTAGACGCCAAGAAAGACGGCATTTATGTATCGATGGAAGGTGAGCACGCTACAAGTAAACCGCTGTGTTTCCAACAAGTACTTGTTGCTGTAGGTCGCAAGCCAAATGGGGCAACAATAGCTGCAGAAAAAGCGGGTGTTAAGGTCGACGAGCGTGGTTTTATACCCGTTGATAATCAGTTGCGTACGAATGTTTCTCATATTTTTGCGATTGGTGACGTTGTGGGGCAGCCTATGCTTGCGCACAAAGCTATTCCGGAGGGTAAAGTGGCTGCTGAAGTGATTTGTGGCAAGAAGCATTTCTTTGAACCTACTTGTATTCCAAGTGTAGCTTATACAGATCCTGAAATTGCCTGGGCGGGATTGACTGAAAAAGAGGCTAAAGCAAAGGGAACAGCGTATGAAAAAGCGGTGTTTCCGTGGGCTGCAAGTGGTCGGGCGCTGAGTATGGGGCGAGAGGAGGGTATGACAAAATTATTATTTTGCCCAGAGACTAAACGTATTTTAGGTGCAGGTATTGTTGGTATAACTGCCGGTGATTTAATTTCAGAGGCTGCCCTAGCCATTGAAATGGAATGCGATGTAGAGGATATAGCGTTAACAATCCATCCGCATCCAACTGTTTCAGAAACAATCGCTCAAGCTGCTGAAATGTTTGAGGGAACGATTACTGATCTTTATATTCCTAAGAGAAAGAAATAAGAAGAGCATAACTATAGGGCGTGCTGATAATTTAATCTTGTCGTTTACATGTTGCATAAGGTAAAAAGTAAACGTTCACGCCTCTTGTAAAACAGGAGGCGTAAAATAATTCTGAATAGCTT
>CAZZGV010000003.1:0-22597 GCA_964654255.1 uncultured Legionella sp.
TCAAAACGATGCAGAACATCTCGATGAGCTGTTATGGACATATAAAGATGATAGCTTTATTCCCCATAATCTCCAAGGAGAAGGACCAGAGCCCCCTCCACCCGTTCAAATTGGCTTTGGACCAGAGCCACGTGGATTTAACGATATATTAATTAACATGTCGACAACGATTCCTGCCTATTTCTCACGTTTTAGGCGCGTGATGGAAGTAGTAGCCTCTAGTGAAGCTGCAAAAAAAATTAGTCGGGCTCATTATCGTGAATACCGTGCTAAACACTGTGAACTACACACACATAATATTGAGTAACTATTCTAACTATACTTAACACGCAAATAATGCCCTACAGCCCGCATACCCATTGCCTCACCACCTTCAGGTCGACCGGGTTTATTAGCAAGATTCCACGCCATAATATCAAAATGCGCCCAAGGCACATCTGATGCAATAAAACGCTGCAAAAATAATGCTGCAGTAATAGCTCCTGCGTAAGGTATCGGGGATGCATTTAAACAATCCGCAATTGAAGAATTAAAATAATCTGCATAGCCTTCAAACAAAGGCATACGCCATATTGGATCATTTGTTTCCAAAGCCGCATTGGCAAGCTGATTGGCAACGTTATCATTATTACTAAATAAAGCAGCTATATCTGTTCCAACCGCAACTCGAGCCGCACCTGTGAGTGTTGCAAAGTCAATTAACAATTCAGGCTTCTCTTCACAAGCTTTTACGAGCGCATCTGCTAATACTAAACGGCCTTCTGCATCAGTATCATGGATTTCCACAGTCGTCCCATTACGCATGGTCAAGACATCACCGGGACGATAAGATTTTCCATCAATCGAGTTTTCAACTGCCGGAATTAAAACATGTAAACGAATAGGCACCTCATGAGTCATCAACCACTGAGCTAAACCAATAACCTGAGCAGCGCCCCCCATGTCTTTCTTCATCAAGCGCATACCTGCGCCAGGCTTAATATCCAAACCACCTGAGTCGAAACAAACACCTTTTCCAACCAAGGTTACCTTTGGATGATTTTCTTGCCCCCAAATCAACGACAAAAGTCGAGGCGCTGAATCAGATGCCCGGCCTACTGCATGAATCGCTGGAAAATTATCCCGCAGTAGCTCATCGCCAACCCATTGCTTAAATGTAGCACCATACTGATCAGCGACGCTTGCTACAACGTCTGCTAATTCTTTAGGCCCTAAATCATTGGTAGGTGTATTAATCAAATCACGCACTAAAAAAACTGCCGCAGCATCAGCCATCACAGCTGACAAGGACTGCTCATTGACAATCAATAGTCGTGGCAATACTGTACAAGCTTTATATTTATCAAATCGATATTGTGCTAAAGACCATGCTAAAAGTGCGTCATGGGACAAAGGTTGCTCTGCAACATAATATCCAACAGGCAAAAAATTCACAGCGTTGGCTATAGCAAATGCATCAGTAACATTTTCTCCAGCACCAATATAAATTCTACAAGGCTTACCCTCAGTATTAGTGAGGATGCCAATATTTCCCAAGCAACCTTCAAACGCTTGCGAAGCTAAACATGCGCGTTCAAATTGCGTTAAACCCTCTATATCCTTTAACCACTGCGCCTTGGTAAGCAAGATTAAGGGTATAGCGTTGTCTGTACTCGTTTGATAAAAATTTTTTGCGTGCATTATTGCTCTCTCATCTGACCACGAAATTGCCCAGGTCGCATTCCAAAAATATACAGCGATAATACATAAATTACCGCGGCAACGCCTACATGTGCTAACAGAAAACATAAGCGTTCTACTGCTGGTTTGGCTAACCAAAAATCCACCTCACCAGCCATGAATAACAAATAAATAGACACTAACGTGCCTGCAGCAAATAATTGCCCCATAAAACGCCCCCAACCAGGTGAAGGGTGGTAAATATTACGCCGCACTAACAACATTAATAAAATACCGCAATTCATATAACCAGCTATCGATGATGCAAGAGCTAAACCCGCATGAGCAAGCGGTTTAATTAAAAGAGCGCAAAAAATTGTATTAATAAGCATTGCAAGAGCCCCTACTTTAACTGGGGTTTTAATATTTTGACGAGCATAAAATCCCGACGCCAGTACCTTAACCATCATAAAAGCA
This sequence comes from uncultured Legionella sp., assembly GCA_964654255.1. Classification (GTDB taxonomy): domain Bacteria; phylum Pseudomonadota; class Gammaproteobacteria; order Legionellales; family Legionellaceae; genus CAZYME01. The sequence goes on from CAZZGV010000003.1 coordinate 2,137, forward strand.
GGCACGCCCACCCCCAGGGCTATTAAACTTTTTTGCGTTTGCAATACATCCACTGCATTAAATCGACCATATGCAAAGCAACTGGCAATCAGCGGCATTGCAAAAAGGGCCAAGCCCAACGCTGAAGGCACACCTGTCAACAGTAACAATTTCAAGCCCCAATCCAAAGCACGAGAAAAACTCTCAGCGCTTCGCTCAGCGTGGCGTCGAGATAAATGAGGCAAAATCACCGTAGCAATGGCAACACCAAACACACCTAAGGGAAAATCGGTCAATCGATCGGTAAAATAAAGCCAAGAGACGCTGCCTACTTTCAAAAAAGATGCAAAAACGGTATCAATCAGCAAGTTAATTTGAGCAATAGATACACCAAAAAGAGCAGGAACCATTAACTTCAAAACACGGCGAACACCTGGATCCTTCATCATTAAACTTGGTTTTACTAATAATCTACGATGAAACAAAAACGGTATCTGGAAAATTAACTGAGCAATACCAGCAATAAGCACCCCCCACGCTAATGCAACAATAGGCTGCTCAAACCGTGGACTTAGAAAAATTGCCGCCACAATCATACTGATATTAAGCAAAACAGGGGTAATAGCGGGCACACCAAAATAACCATAAGTATTGAGCACAGCACCTGCCATTGCCGTTAGGGAAATTAACATTAAATAGGGAAAGGTTAAACGCAACATTTCTGTTGCTAAAATTGTGCGGGCAGTCTCCTGTCCAAATCCAGGTGCAAAAAGAAAAACAATAAAAGGAGCTGCTATAACACCTATCAACGTAATAAGTGATAAAACAGCACCTAAGCTTCCTGCTACACGCGCTAGAAATAAACGCACATCATCAATAGAACGCGTTTTTTGATACTCCGCTAGCACTGGGACAAATGCCTGAGAAAAAGCCCCTTCTGCAAACAACCGCCGCATAAAATTGGGAATTTTAAAAGCAACCATAAACGCATCCATACCAGCCCCAGCACCAAAATAACTTGCACACACCATATCTCGCGCAAAACCCATCAAACGCGACATAAGCGTCATAACAGAGACCAAAGAAGTGGATCGCAGCAAACTTTGTCGTTTAGGTATCATAGTTTCAGTCACAGACATATTAATGAGTTCTTAAAACAAAATAGAGTAATCATATACCTAAATGTAAAAAGTTACACGATGGGCGTTATATAAACCAAAGCAAGAAGCAGCTCTTGCAGCGATTCCGCTATGTGTATTGTCAAGCAGGTTATCTTGACAATTTCTTTCTGATGAGGCAAGATTAACATCTTTTGTTATATTTGTATCAGTGGAGATTGTAAGTGGCAAATATTAAGTCGGCTATTAAGCGCGCTCGCCAAAACATCAAATTGCGTCAACACAACGCAAGTGCGCGTTCCATGTTTCGTACTTTCATAAAAAATGTTCTTAAAGCTGTTGAAGCAGGCGATAAGGAAGCCGCTCGCGCTGCATATGCTAAAGCACAACCTATTATTGATAAAGCAGCAGGCAAAGGATTATTACACAAAAATAAAGCTGCCCGTATTAAAAGCCGCCTAAACGCTCGCGTTAAAGCTATGGCCGCTTAATCCAGCGTTTCCGTCGCTCTAAGTCCGAAAACACCCGAACCAGCCACGTGCTGGTTCGGTCTTAAAAAAGAAATGCAAACCATAGTCTTACAACACGATATCAACGTCTTTCTATACAACATAATCAATCATCAGCGCAAAAACGTATGCGCTCCTATTACATATGAACGCTATTAAATCCGGGTTCTATTTTACAAACACCCATTTCTTATAAAAGATACCATTACTTTTTGCTGTAATATACTTTGTACCCGTCAATATTGACGACAGCAAATGAGTAAATCGTGTTGGTCGAATGATATCTACAAACATGCAGTATCTTAAATCGTCGGAATAATTAACTGATTTATGCTGCAGAGTATCATCAAATATGAATAAAGGTTCATCACGCCAGTAATGCTTTACTCCACCAACTTGAATGTATACCTCACCATCATTAGAGGGCGACAAGTTATAAAGTAATCGTAACGTTATTCTTAAAGGACCAAAATGAGTGGATGTTGCTTTTTGCTTATTAAATACGGAGACACCAATCGTTTTTATAAATTTATAATGTTTATGAAACGCCGGAATTTTAAATGGTGTTTCAAGGTTGTCGCCATACCATTTAAAAAAGAGCATACCGCGCTCAATTTCAGATAATCTAGACGCCATTTCTGTTTTAATATAATCCCGATTTGCATCAACATCATGTAATAACGTAGAAAGTTCTTTTTGGTATCGGGAAGGTAAATCTTTGAAGCGGTAAATACCGGGGTTTTTAGCCGATATTAAATCTAGAAATAAATTAAATGGCGATAATACCCATGTAAAGATCCCGTTACCTGTAAAATATCTCATAATGGTATTTGCATCAGTTGGCTTATTTCGGCAAACATCAATCACACCACACAATATATATAATATTAATAAAACAGGACAAAAAATACACATTGGAACTAAAACCAAACTTAACTTAAGACATTTTTTAACTATTTTTTTTATAGGACGCTGAAAAAAGCTCATGATATCTATTTGTATTCTAAGATAAAAAACCTACCCTAACAGAAAATAGCTAATGTGTCATTAATGGTGGGCAAATCGGTTGCACCACATTACCTAACCTGCCCCCTCCTAAAAATATTAGTAGCCTACGATCGCGGAGCGCGACTATTATATTTTGCAACACGTGAACCCCATTCCAATAAATTTTTATTACAATCATCTTTATCAAGAATAGCTTCAATAAAACATAGTTTATCGGATTTTTTAGCAGCTAAAATTGCTTTATCCAACTCATCGTTAGTCTTTACTACAAAACCTTGAGACTTGTTGTGTTCTCTATCAAAAACATCTAATAGTTTCTCATAACACCAATTATTAATAACATTATACGGGCCATCATGTATTTGCACTTCAATGTTATAGGCAGCATTATTCATCAAAAAAATAATCGGGTTAAAACCGTAACGAATCATTGTGGAGATTTCTTGTGCACCCATTTGAAAAGAACCATCGCCAATACAAGCAACAACTCGCTTCTTTCCCGCTAATGCACTTTGCATTCCTAACGTCGCCCCTACGGACCACCCAATTGAACCATATTGCATTTGTATTTCAAAAGGGCAACCTTCCGGTAAATGTAAATCCATGCCATTAAACCATGAGTCACCCGTTTCAACAAGCACACCAAATTCCGCGCTAAGCATGGCTTGAATTTTGCTAAATAAGTATTGACGAGTCAAAACCTGCTGACCATTTTGCTTCTTTGGACTATGTACATCTTGACTTAGACGTTGATATGCTTTAAGTGATTTATCATTCGGTTTAAGTGCTTTCTGTAACTCTCTTAAAAAATCATTCATATACACATCTGTGTATACCGAAGCTCCAACATGAACATTGCCTTCTTTAATTGACACTGAATTTTCTGGAGTAATTCCCCATGTGTGGCCTACTGTTGTGTAATCATTTTCATTTGCACCAACAACCAAATAAGCGTCACTCGAATCTACAACTTCAGCACAATTTGGCCAGCTAACTTGTCCCCAATAAATCCCAATAAAATTTGGATGCGCTTCTGAAATAAAACCCTTCGCATCAGGCATTACAGCTAATGCATACTGTACAGCAAGACTTAGCTCACTCACTGACCGCATAGCATTGCATGCACGCATTTTACTACCACAGATCAAAACAGGTTTTGTGGCCTGATTTAACATATTAGCAGCAGCCTCAACCGCCGCCTTTAAAGAAGAGCTATCGCTAATTTTAGTGGCGTTAAACGCGCGTTTAGTTGGACTTGAAATTGGAAAATTAGCAATATTACATGCAATTTCAATATAGACTGGCTTTTTTTCTCGCAAAGCAATGGCTATAACTGAATCAATTTGTGCTGCAGCTTGTTCAGGTTTCGTAACCCGCACAGAACACGCAGTGATATGCTCATAGATATCACGAACAAATAAATGATTATCATCTGCTAAGGTATGATGCAATACCTCGGCATCTTGGATAGAACTAGTATTAGGCCCGCCAGAAATCAATAGAACAGGAAGATTTTCAGCATATGATCCAGCTACCGCATTAACAATACTTAACGAGCCAACACCATAAGTAACAACCGCTGCAGCTATATTATTAATGCGCGCATAACCATCAGCAGCATATCCTGCATTCAACTCGTTACAACAGTTCACCATTCGAATTGATTTGTTTTTCAACAGCTCATCCAACAAAACCAGGTTATAATCACCGGGGATCGCAAAATAATCGTTAATGCCTACATCTTCCAATCGTTTTGCTAGATAGCTGCCAATGGTATACATTCTATCGTTCCTTTTCTGTAAGGCCTAACCAAAAATACCAGATGCTGGACTTATGTGTTGATTTAACTGCTCATAAGCCCGCTTCGCTGGCGTATAATGAGGAAATTGCGTCATGATCCTATCAAGAATAACTCGCGATGAACGCTCATCACCTCGATTCCATTCATTCAATGCATCTAAATACATGAGATCTACAGGTTGCGCTAAAACCGGTGTTTGAGCGATTTGAGCAGGTTCAATAAAACTATGGCGTTGCTCTCCTTGCGAATCTAACCATTGCAAAATTTTACGCGCCTGTTGGCTACCATTTTCTTGCGCTTGTTGGAGCAATTGCTTTCCTTCCTGAGGCATGCGCTTGCCACCAATACCTTCAAAATAAAATGTAGCAAGCTGATATTGAGCATAGGCATTACCTAGTTTCGCTAACTCCTTATACATTGCCTCTGCGCGCTGATTATCTTTAGGCACGCCCAATCCATATTGATAAATGCGTGCCAAAGCTAACATCGCTTTAGCATTGCCTTTATCAGAAGCCTGCTGGTAATAACGAATTGCTTCTGAGAAATCAAGGGGCATTGCCACGCCAGTTTCTGATAATAATCCTAATTCATATAATGCATCACGATCACCTAACTCTGCTGCTTTTTTATACCAAACTAACGCTTCTGATTCATCACGAGAGCCCAAAGAACCATTAAAATACAAACCGGCTAGTTGCACCATAGCCTTGCTATGCCCATTATCAGCCGCTTGTTGATAAAGCTCTTTGGCTTTTTCAAAATCAACGGGGCGCCCTTTGCCTTCTTCATAAATGAGGCCTAAATCAAATTGTCCAATTGGATCATGCTGATCAGCTGCATGTTGATAACTTACAAGTGCCTGCTGATAATTATCATCAACCGTGTCATAGACAAAGCCTAAAGCAATTGCTGCTGGAGCATAATTACTTTGAGCACTGCTGTACCATTTTTTAGCTTCCGCATAATCGGGTTGATTGCCTATTCGCCCTAATTGATAAAGTTGACCCAATAAATATTGAGCAACAACTTGACCTTGCTCAGCAGCCGCTCTGTACCATTTTTCTGCATTAACAAGATCAGTAGTACCGCCTAAACCTTGCTCAAACATATACGCCAATTTTACTTGGCCATTTTTATCACCTTTTTCTGCAAAATGTTGGTAAATATCGCGTGCTTGTTGCATTTGCTTTTCATCATTACCAAGAGAAAGGTAATAATCTCCCAACAATAACCCTGCCGTGCTATTTCCTAAGGCAAGTGCTTTTTCAAGCTCAGGTAAAAAGGCTTGCTTTTCCTGTTGTTTCATCACTGCTAAGTTGAGGTTTGCATAGGAAAAACCAGCATCAGCAGCTTGTTGTAATAACGCCTTACCTTTTTCGGTATCTTTACTAATATCTTTGCCTTCACTTAGATAAGTACCTAGAATAAATGCACCTACTGGGTTAACGGATGCTTTTTGGTACCACTCTAGTGCTTCTTCACGATTAGGCTCTGTAACAAGACCACGATCATAGAAAAGACCTAACAGCAACGCAGCAATAGGATTACCTGTATTTGCTGCTTTTTTAGCTTCCTCAAATGCTAATGCCTGTTTTTGTTTATCAGCATCCATTGCATTAAAAAAGGCTAAAGGCAAAGCTGCCTCACCTACTCCTGAGGCAACAGCTCCTTGGTAAAGCTGCTTAATTGTTTGATTACGCTTTTGGGTACCAGCAACGGTCATATCCGTATTTTTTTCACGGACCAGCATTTCAGCTAGCCGATATTGTGCAAGACCATAATCATTTGCCGAAGCAAGGTAATACATCGCCATAGCTTGAGCCGCATCCGGCTTAATCACGACCTCACCTGCCGCATCATGATAGCCATGTTCATAGATACTAGCTAAAACATATTGTGCATGATCATTTCCTTTAAAAGCGGCATCTCTTAGTAATGTAACTGCCTTTTCATAATCAGCCGGAACACCGTTGCCTTCTAAATAGATAAGCCCTAAATTATACCCTGCTCGTAATTCTTGTTGAGCCATTGCAAGTTCATAATATTTGATAGCTTCTTGTATATTTTTAGTGACACCAATACCATCCTGATACATTTGACTCAATGTAAACTGCGCGTCCGAATCACCCAGCACAGCTCGACCATTGATCTGCTCAAACAGAACATTACCACTTGCTTGCCCTGCTTGTTTATCTAATGGATAACGTGGAAAAGACAAACTAGTCGATGGCGAAGAGTTGTTGGCCATTGCTGTTGCTAATGCATCGTAATACTCACTAATGGCTATGTCATTAGGACTAGTCATCACAAATTTAGGTTTATATAATGCATCGCGAGTCACAACTTCCATCTGAGGAGGTTGATTATAATTGTTTTCTTTTAAAGCATTGGCATTTCGCCAATCATTAAAAATACCGCCTAATTGGTAACCACAAGCAGCAAGCGTTGTGGCTTTGCCCATACTTAACCAATTTGCAGCTTTTATTTGTGCCGAAGCTGGTGTATCTTTTGCAGATATAATTGATTTTTGTTGCCATTCTTTTGATAAATTGTCGTCTTTCTCTATACCCGCTCCATTTTTATACATTTCAGCCAAAGCAACCTGCGCCTCACTAGACCCACTTTGTGCGGCTTTTAACATTTGTAAAAAGCCTAAATTTAGATCATAAAACGGGCTGCTTTTATCTGTGTAAAGTTTTGATAAACCAATTAACGCGGGGGTAAAATGTAACGCTTCAGCTTTTGTATACCACTCTTTTGCTTGTTTAAAATCACCCTGCTGGCGTAACAATTCACCCATCTGATATATAGCAGGAGCATAACCCTGTCCAATTGCTAAATTAAGTAACTCCTTTGCTTTAACAAGATCAACAGGCATGCCTATTCCGTAAGCATAGGCCTCTGCTAATTTAGTCTGGGCTGCCACATTATTTTGCGCCGCTGCCTTAGTTAACCAAAGTACGCCTAATTGCTTATTTGCTGCTTGGCGACTATCAAGAAACATTTCGCCTAACGTAGATTGAGCAATGCTATTACCAGCTTTAGCAGTAGCAATATAATAACGTTGGGCTAATTCTGGATTTTTCTTTACACCCACACCAAATAAATAAGCCGCAGCACAGTACATCTGGGCTTGCATATCATTAGCATCTGCCGCTCGTTTAAACCAATACAATGCTTGCTCAGGATTATTTTCTATCATTAATGCGTAGCGTGCCATCACATGTTGTGCAGGTAAAAATCCCTTTTCAGCCGCTTTTTTAAAATAATTCATAGCAGTTATATTATTTTTTAATTCACCATAGCCATAAAGACGCATACGAGCCATGTAATAATCAGCAACAGGATCTTTATTTGTATCGTTAGAAAGTAACTGCACAGCTTGTGCATAATGACCTTGGCGATAAGCGTCCAAACCTTCACCAGCAAACGCAGTATTTGCTGTGGCAACTAGACAAAACCATGGGACTAGGAGGCGTTGCGATTTCAGAATGTGTCCCTCATTATTTTTGTTAGCGAGGAATAATCCCGTAGTGGAGCACTTCTCTGACAGCCCCTCCATTAGTATTACTATTCACTAACCAGTAATTTCCCTGGTTATTCATCCCATATTTTACTCTGGCATATTCACATACTTTAATGCTTTGGGAACAATCAACAACTTTGCCGTACGTTAATTTTTCTTGATCAACAGTACAAATATATTTCAATTCTTTTTCACTCGTTGATAATACAGCCCATTGTCGCGCATGAATCACATGGTTTAAATATAACGTACGCGTACTATCACCTTTTCGCATTTGATAAAGGTTAATATTGGTAGGCAATGCATTAAAGACAAAATAAAGAGACTGCCGCTCACCAGCCTGCTCAGGCAGTAAGGTCAACGTTTTTAAATCAAATTGATATCCAATATCTTTACATCCTAGTGGATATTTATCTTCTTTTTCTTTGGCAGTGGCAGTAACAGTGGCGCCATACCCAAAGCCAGTTAATGCCATCAAAATCAATATCGCTGCTGGGTAATGAATATTTCGTTTTATAGTTTTCATCATTTTTTCTCAGCTTAGTTTTAAGAAGCACTATCAGGATTAACCCACGTACTACCACTAGATTGGGTCTTGCTGGTACCAACTGCTTTGCTAGTTCTGCTTGTGGGCTCTTCAAGAGCTGCTTGAGTTGGCTGGTAAGCTTTACCTGTTACAGGCCTTACAACAACTAAAGTACCCATAAAGTGATTTTGTTCTTTTGAGATGGTCACAAATTCTTCATTTAACCATTTCGCATCACGGGTAAACATCCTAACGCAACCATGACTAGCACGGTAACCAGGAATATCATCCGAACCATGCAAAGCAAAGCCTTTGTGAAAATACATACAGTACGGCATTTTTGCACCGCCTTTGCCAATAGGGAAAATATTTGATTTGCACAACGGGCCTTCTTTACTAAAAACGCGAAAAATTCCTGTTAACGTTCGGCATGCTTTATGACTATCCGAGCATTTATCACTTCCCGAAGCGATAGGTCCCCACTTCACAAGTTGACCTTGCTCATCATAAGCACCCCAAGCTAATTTATCTTGATCTACAATAATTTCGCGCTCGTGCTCTCCATCAATTTTTTGAGGAAAAGGAGAGAGATTGAGCATTGTAGCGTTTGCCAGATCACGCGGAACTACAATTTCCTTACCTGGCCAAATCGAGTTATAACTACGATTAATTCGTTGCACTAAATCACGTTGCTGCTCATCTGGAAACAATTTTTCCCAGCTTTGACCTGAACTAATTTTTATGCATTGATATTGCGGTGAGGCACACAAACCTGGACCATAATACACGGGTTTTGCAAGTGTGATATTTTCAGCCATCACTGCAACCGGCAAACATAACGCCACAACCGTTACTAGTCTTTTCATCATGATTCCCAATTCATTAGTCCATTAGGGGGTGAAAAACACTGGCGCATCCTCAGCCATACTAATCATGTCGGTCATCTTCTAAAAAAGTTTAGTGTTTTTTTAAGTGAGACAAAAAAATTAACATAAATGCCCTACCCATTGATATTACTATAGATTAAAAGTGCAAATATGGATACATATTGAAGCTAACTTATATACATGTAAGGATGTTGATTTTTATCAAGCCAATGCAAAAGCGCCAACAAATGTGGCTCATCCATTGTAATACACCCAGCCGTAGGCACATCTGGGGCTTGATGCAAATGCATGAAAATCGCACTTCCAGAACCTTTTGTAGTAGGATAGGTATTGTAATTAATAACAACACCCAGCCTATATGATGGGACTAACATAGACTCATAACTTTTAGCATCCGTTTTACCATTGACCCACGTGTTATAATCCTTGTGATGGGCATCATCAATAAATTTATCCTCACTCGTGATGTATTTATAATCCATTTTAACCGCTAAAGGCTGCGACCCAAAGACATCGCCCAAAGGATACAAACCAGCAGGTGTTTTAAAATCTCCCTCTTTCTTTTTACCAATGGGTGCCACACCATTTTTTCCAATCGTCGCCACTAATGAGGGAGCTAATACCCGATGCCACATTTTTCCATGCCGCTGACAAGCAGTAATTTTAGCCCGATATTCACCAAGAGATTTGACTACAATGACTTGCGTCGAAGAGAAAGGAAGATTGTTAATTGTTTTTAATACCTGGCAATATTCATTTTGCTTATCATCAGGTGTAATCACTCTCAAAATTTGAATCGTGAGCGCTGAAATAACTAAAAAGGCTAATAATAAATACCTCATCGCAACGAACCTGTTTCAATGGGATATTGTGTGGTAAAAGAAGCAGCAAATGTTTGTGGTGCAACTGATGTTGTAGTAAATTCATCCAAGTAAACAAGTTTAAATAATCGTTTACTTGCAAGAGAAACAACGTCTGGATTTTCTGGATAATACTTAAGAAGCGGCAAAAATAACGACTGCCCCACAACATAACGTTTGTCTCTATTAGCAGGAGCTAGTGCCCAAAGATTTTGATACGTCATCACCTGGTTCTTATAATTTCCTACATAAAGCATCACATGCCCTTCTATATAAATAAGAGTCATTAGAGGATGCCCTTTTGCTTTTAGTTTCTCCATGCGCTCATCAAGCGTATCAGTTGATAAATCTAATGATGCACTAAACTGTGCCTGTTGGGCAGAATTTCTGGGTAACCAAATACCAAATGGGGTAAATATACTCTTCATTTCTTGAGAGCAATCATTAAAAAAGAAAGCCCCACCCCAACCATAAGGACGATTTTGTAACTCTTGAAAAATTTTAGCCATGTTTTTTTTAGACGCCAGTAATGGCATTAAACTCACTGCTTGTGAATTAACAATGCCCTCTCGCATTATGGCTTGTTGATGTTCATTTTTTACTGGAATCAAGATAACTGTATTCTGCCCTTGTTTTTTAACCAACGGAAACACTGAGCCAATATAGCCTTTAAATTGAAAATGCTGCTGAGTATCAAACACGCTTGTATCCGTTTTTGTGATGGCGATAAGGCCTTTTTGGGCGATTGCCTGCCACCGTTGAATAAACTTACTCGAAACAAAAGCAACATCGCTGCTTTTCACCCAAGCAAAATAAGCATCTGGTGTTAACACCAATGACCACGCTTTATCGTTCGAAATACTCAGAATATAAAGTGGCGTTCCGGACCAAATTACAGACTCTTGCAAATTATCAAAGGGGAATCCCTCTCCGGGTAAACTTGCGTGAAAAAAATCAGGGGCCGCATCAGGAAGAACCCGCGCAAACGTATTCGAGGTCGCAATGGCTTTGTTGTTTTCATTAAACTCAGCACCATCTAAAGTATCTAAATCCATATTTTGCCTGATATTTGCTAACCAAGCCTCATCATGCTCTTTAAAATTTTCAGCATAATGACGCTCTGCAGGCGCTTTGTTTTGATTATCGAACTCCTCTAAACGTTTCAATTGTATTTTTTTTACAAAAGGTAATACAGACTTGACCATCACCTCACTCCAAGGCGAAAGGCCACTAGAATCACTTGCATAATAATGCTTATAAAACTGCTCTAATTGAGAAGCTTGATAGCCTGGCTTTAATAAAGGGGTCGCATAATCAGACGCATCGGCAGGCAAATATTCGCTGATATTCTGAGTATATGCTTGAATAGAAAAGTCATATATAGGTACTTCCATTGCATAAGATACAGCGATACTTAACAACGAAAAAGCAAAAACCAAAAACTTAATTATGTTATTTCTATTATATCGACTAAAAAACATCCAAGACTATCCAATGCGTTATACAACGTGGCATTGTACCACAAAAAAACCATAACGTTCTTTTTTTGCCCTATAAGACAAGGTGCATTAACTGCCAACAAAATATCATCTTGTCTTAATTGCAAATCTTGGAAATATACGTCCTTTGGCTCAACCCTACGAATGAAAATAAGCATAAATACGTTCTGCTAATGAATCGCTAATTCCTCGTATTTTAGCAATCTCCTCTAAAGGGGCCTTAGCTAACTCTCGTAAGCCTCCAAATCGCTGTAATAATGCCTGACGTCGTTTAGCACCAATGCCTTCGATGGACTCCAATGATGAGTCAAAACTCGCTTTTTGTCGTTTTTTTCTATGCATTGTAATTGCAAACCGATGGGCCTCATCTCGAATTTGCTGCAAAAGATGCAAGGCTGGCGAATCGCTAGGCAAGGTTATTTCCTGAGCTTCATCAGCTAAAATCAATCGTTCCCACCCAGCCTTACGATCAGGCCCTTTAGCAATACCCAGCAATATTACCCCTTGGATACCCAGCGCACAGAAAACACGACGTGCTACCGCAATTTGACCTTTACCGCCATCGATAATCAGCACATCAGGTAATCTTTGCTCTTCAGCAAGACGTTTGAAACGTCGAGTAATAGCCTGTTCCATAGCAGCGTAATCATCTCCTGGCGTAATACCGCTAACATTAAACCAACGATACTCACGCTTACAAGGTCCATTTTCATCAAATACAACACAAGATGCTACTGTTTCCTCACCCTGTGTATGGCTAATATCAAAACATTCCATTCGCTTGATTGGGTAAGACATATGAATAAGTACTTGTAGAGCTTGATACCTTGTCTTCATAAGAGCGGATGACGTTAAACGTTCAGCAACGGTCATCTGCAAATTATTAAGCGCAAAATCAAGCCAACGAGCTTTTATACCTCGAGGGTTTGATTTAAGTTGGCATATTTTTCCCCGCAATTCAGTTAACATTGATTGCACAACGTGCGCATCTTGAACAGCCCTATCTGTCAAGATTAATGCAGGAATACGATCTGGTATTTCAATATAGTAATAAGCAATAAATGCATGAAATACTTGTTGCCAAAGCGATTCAGACTCCTCATTACCAACAAGATCTTGTTGGGGAACAGACGGAAAAAAACGTTGGCTGGCCATGACATGGCCATCACGAATGGTTACACATTGAACGCAAGCAAATCCTGGATGCGCTTCAATCGCTATAACGTCTGCATCACCCCGCAATTGCACAACGCCCTGCTGCTCTTGCACTAAGCGCAAGTTCTTAATTTGATCACGCAAAATAGCCGCGTCCTCAAATGCCAAATGGGTAACAGCATCATCTATTCGCTTGGCCAACTCATCTAAAATTTGCTGGCTCTTCCCCTGTAAAAATCGAGTGGCATCTTTTACTGACCGCTGATAATCACGTGCTGAAATATAGTCAGTACAAGGAGCACTACAACGTTTAATTTGATATTGCAGGCATGGACGAGAACGACTGCTAAAAAAATTATCACTACAATTGCGAATTTTAAATACTTTTTGAATGATACCCAATGTCTCACGGACTGCCGCAACACTAGGGTAAGGTCCAAAAAAATCACCCTTCTGTGGTTTTTTCTTAGAACGAAGCATCTCAAAACGAGGAAAATCATTTGAATGGGAAACATGAATAAAGGGATACGATTTATCATCTCGCATTAGCACATTGTATTTTGGACGTAGCGATTTTATTAAACTACTTTCCAAAAGTAATGCTTCCGTTTCGCTGCGTGTTATACTGACATCTATCGTAACAATTTGACTTACTAAGGAGCGTGTTTTAACGCTAATATTGGATTTATTGAAGTAACTATTGACCCGCTTTTTTAAATTCGACGCTTTACCAACATAAAGCACCATGCCCTCACTATCCAACATACGGTATACACCTGGATCGGACGTAAGGTTAGCAAGAAATGTGGTTAATTCAGTTGAAAGAGACTGCTGGTTCATTCATTTAGTCATCTTGCAGTGCTTCACTAGGCCTCTCGACCACACCATGCTTCATTGCCAAATAAGTCAGTTCAACATCATTTGTAATATCTAATTTCTCAAACATACGATAACGGTAACCATTGATTGTTTTACTACTTAAAAACAATCTATCAGCAATAGCCTGAACATTCATGCCGCTAGTTATCATTAACATAACCTGCATTTCTCGCTCAGATAACAGATCAAAAGGGGATTCGTGAGGCGCCTCTAAACTACTAATTGCCATTTTTTGCGCAATTTCAGCACTAAGGTATTTCTCTCCTTTAACAACTTTTCGAATCGCTGCCGCCATTTCTTCAGGACCAGACTCTTTAGTAAGATATCCCATAGCACCTAGTTGCAAAACACGACTAGGAAGCGGCTCTGTGCTCAGCGCTGTTACTGCGATGACCTTTACCTGTGGACTGGTTTTTTTTAGGCGTCTTGTGACTTCCCAACCATCAATACCAGGCATTTTCATATCAAGCAACACCACATCAGGATGATGCAGTTTAACCATCACTAACGCTGTTTCACCATCTTCAGCCTCAGCGACAACCTGTATGTCTGGTAAATCATCAAGTAATCGCCGAATACCCATTCGCACTAATGCATGGTCATCAACAATTAGAACTCTTATCAAATAATGCTCCTGGACTACAAAACCAATGAACACAAAAGGTGCAATGATATTAACAAGAGTAATCTAGCATTACAATGCTAGACATTAAGAACACGCGGGGTTGTTCAGTCTCTACTACAAAAATATCTTGATGTCTTTAGCCAAACTATTTACGCAAGCATTCCAGCCTATCCAGTTGTCATTTACCACTTTCCTTGAAGACGACTAAATCGTTTTAATTTGATAAGAGAAAGAATAAGAATCAGAGGTAAAAATATTCCCATAAACAACCAAGAACCGGCATTACCTGGGGTTAAATTCTCGTGAATACTAATTTGATAAACATGGCCAATGGCATCACCCCATAACCAACATGTGGTAGCAATGACTGTGGCTAGGCGAAACCCATAACTTGCTTTGAATGACAACACAGCAATGAGACCAAAACCTAAACCTGCCATGCCTGCCTCAAATTGAAAAGCACTATCCTGGAAACCAATTGCCTTTGCTGTAAGCAACGGAAATGTTACATGCATAATACAACCATAAAGCGTACCAAAGCCCAGTGGTAGTAAAGAAAACCAACGGTATAAAATTTCAAATAAAGGTAATTTTCTATCAATTAAACTATTTATAAAAGTACAAATAATCGCCAAAATAAACATAAACAAACCAAAATAACTAAACCACCAATTAAATGTTTGTTCACTCATTTCCATATACTCAATTATTCTTCCAAGAAGATAACTTAACCATAGAACACTATTTGAAACAAGATTATTTATCAGGGTAGGAATATTAACATTCAATTACAAGTAAAATGACGCCCCTCTCTCGCCAGCGGAAAAGAAGGGGCTTGCTAACTCATTACTGCCGTAACTGAGGGAACAAAATCACATCACGTATGGACATCGAATTAGTAAATAACATAACCAACCTATCAATACCAATGCCTTCACCTGCCGTTGGTGGCATACCGTATTCTAAGGCTTCAATGTAATCACTATCAAAATGCATTGCTTCAAGATCACCTGCATCTTTTTCCGCAACTTGTTTATGAAAACGCTCAGCTTGATCTTCCGCATCATTTAGTTCAGAAAACCCATTCGCTATTTCACGGCCAGCAATGAAAAATTCAAATCGATCGGTAACGTCTGGATTAGCCTCGTTGCGTCTCGCCAAGGGCGATACTTCAGTAGGATATTCAGTAACGAAGGTCGGTTGAATTAATTGATGTTCCACCGTTTCTTCAAACAGAATCATTTGCAATTTGCCTAAACCATCGGTTGTTTTAAAAGCAAAACCCGCTTTTTTCAGAGCCTCTCGACAACCCTCAACCGTTTCAATTTGAGCTGCTTGAAGTTCAGGATGATAGTGCAAAATAGCTTCTTTAATACTAATGCGCGCAAATGACTTGCCAAAATCAAGCGTATGTCCTTGGTATTCGACCTGACGACTACCTACTACTTCATCACACAAATGACCCAACAATTTCTCAGTAAAATCCATTAAATCTTGGTAGTCCGCGTAAGCCCAATAAAATTCGATCATGGTGAATTCTGGATTATGGCGAGTTGAAATTCCTTCATTACGAAAATTACGGTTAATTTCATAAACACGCTCAAAACCACCCACAACCAAACGTTTTAAATAAAGCTCAGGTGCTATACGTAAATACATCTGCATGTCTAACGTATTATGATGTGTAATAAACGGCCTAGCTACTGCACCACCAGGAATGGGATGCAACATCGGCGTTTCCACTTCTAAAAACCGGTGATTATTCATAAATTGCCGAAATGCCGCAATAAGCTGTGATCGAATTAAAAACGTTTTACGGCTATCTTCATTTGCAATTAAATCCACATAACGCTTACGATAACGTGCTTCTTGATCCGCCAGGCCATGAAATTTATCCGGCAAAGGACGCAATGATTTAGTTAGCAATTCCAAAAAATTTGCATTAACCGTCAGCTCACCGCTATTGGTGATAAATAACTCACCTTTTACCCCAACGATATCGCCTAAGTCCCAATGCTTAAATTGCTCATAACCATCAGGCAAATCATTTTGTCGTATATAAATTTGCATACGCCCAGATACATCTTGAATATGAAAGAAGCTTGCTTTTCCCATAATACGACGCAAGACAATACGTCCGGCAAGAGCAACCTGGACTGGTTTTTCAGCCAACTCTTCTTTCGTCATGGCAGCATATTGATTCATTAAATCAAGGGCTAAATGTTGACGACGGTATTGATTAGGAAAATTAAACCCCTTACTGCGCAAATCTACTAATTTTTGTTTACGAACTTGGTAAATTTCGCTCTCATCTAATTGCTCTTCTATCATGCGCCTTCTACTCCTGCTTTCAAACTGGCTTCAATAAATTGATCGAGGTCACCGTCAAGTACGGCCTGGGTATTACTGGTTTCAACACCAGTTCGCAAATCTTTAATCCGTGATTGATCGAGAACATATGAACGAATCTGTGATCCCCAACCAATATCAGATTTAGTTGCCTCCAACGCTTGCTGTACTGCATTTTTCTTTTGCATTTCTAACTCATACAACTTAGCACGCAATTGCTTCATTGCCTGATCTTTATTCTTATGTTGGCTTCTATCATTTTGACATTGAACAACAACACCACTAGGCACATGAGTGATACGTACCGCTGAATCTGTGCGATTAACATGCTGCCCACCAGCACCAGAGGCTCGATAGGTGTCTATGCGCAAATCAGCCGGGTTAATTTCAATATCAATATCATCATCCACTTCCGGTGAAATGAATACAGCAGCAAATGATGTATGACGACGATTACCTGAGTCAAACGGAGACTTTCGCACCAAACGATGAACACCCGTTTCAGTCCGCAACCAACCATAAGCATAAGCACCTGTAAAATGAATTGTAGCACTTTTAATACCTGCGACTTCCCCGGCTGAGCATTCCACTAATTCCGTTATAAACCCATGCTGTTCACCCCAGCGCAAATACATACGCAACAACATTTCTGCCCAATCTTGTGCTTCTGTTCCTCCAGAGCCCGATTGAATATCAAGAAATGCATTCGCATTATCCATTTTTCCAGAAAACATGCGATGAAATTCAATTTTAGCAACATCTAGCTCAATACCAGCAACTTCTTTTGCAACATCCTCTATGGTACTTTCATCATTTTCCATGCGTGCCATTTCAAAAAGCTCTGTCAAATCAGCAATTGATTGCCCTAATTGCTGTAATTGATGTACCACCGTCTCTAATTGTACTCGCTCACGACCAAGCATTTGGGCGCGCTCTGGATTATCCCAAACCGCAGATCCTTCCAACTCTCGCACGACCTCTTCTAAACGCTCGCTCTTACTATCGAAGTCAAAGATACCCCCGAAGTGCATTGATGCGCGCGGCCAAATCCAACAAGCTAAGATTGATTTGATTCACTTCTAACATGAATGACCCTTACAGTTATAAATCAGGTCAATATTCTACAGGGAAAGACAAAAAGTGGCCAGATAACCAGGTAATATGAATACACGTTTGCTTTAGGGCACAAACAACGCTTCCGTAGGTGAAAAATATTGCAATTTTTCTATGTCATCTTCTTTTAGTAAGGCATTTGCTCTCAGCAAATCATAGGGTATTTTACCCTCCGAACAAGGCTCCTGGATATTAATATTGAGCACACCTTGAAAACGATATATCGTGCTGATAACGGAAAAATCGCCCTCTGCACAGGCTTTTCTAAAAGCCACATTATACGTACCAGCCTCAACCGCGCTGATAATAGCCAATATTTTATCACAAGGGTCTAAGTGCTTTAATTGTTGAATTAATACCTCACTAGGCGTTGGTTTTACTGCAAATAAAGAATGCGGACTACTAGCAACACTTGAGATTAATGGCAACATATCTTTTATTACAATAGCCAAAAAATACTTGAAAACAAACTTACCTTCTTTGTGCTGCAATAATTGCTGATAGTGCAGCTGGCCTTGTTTAACCATATCTACAACTTCCCGCACAGAGCAACAATCAAAGCAGTTAGGGTTTAATAAAATAGTTAACGGCAGCTCATATTCACGCAATAGCTTTTTCAATAAAATGTAACAGGTTCTAATATTGACATCGATATACGGATGAAGTTGTGAAATATGCTGAATATGCTTTACGATAACAGTAATCTTCTCATCTGCAGATTTAGCCGTGGGTATTTCCGCTTCAAATTCTTCAATAATACCTTGAAGGCACCTTTCTATTTCTAGAGTAATTATCGTCTCATCAACTTCTGGCATGCATTCAATATAACAAAGATATTTGGAGTCTTGGAACAGCGTTGTTATTTTTTCGGCATGCGCTTTTAAATCAAGCCATTCATGATAAAACGGACCAACCCCCTCTTGATGTGTCCATTTCATTTTATCATGATGCGCTTTGCTAACAAGCCATCTTAGTCTCCGCTCATTCTGAACAAAGGTAATATAATGCATAGGAAGCTGTCTTTTAACAAACCAATAATCAACAAACTCGCCTATACCCTTTAAACTACTAGAGAATGCTGAAATACACCTATGTGCATCATCTGAAAACATATTCGGCACAATCTCAAAAAAAACAGGCTTATCTCTGTAACACCCTACTGGATGTTCCTTTTGAAAACCCATTGCCTTTTCATTTATACCTAAAAGAAGCTCTGATGTTATTTTTCCATCTTTTGGCATTTGAAATGCATAATTGTAAGCGCTTAACCAGCTTTGGCTATATCCTGGTTCTCTTTCTTCATAATCTGCATAAAGTTCTCCTGCAGCTAATCCAACAGGATCCGTGATAAAAAGATAATAGAGGTCAAAGTGCATACAAAACCACCAACAAGAGTTGCTATATAGTTACAATCATTAGCTAAGCCAATACAGTCACAACACAGAAAAACCAACTAAAATGCCCACTATCAAGATCGTACCAAAAACTATCGCTACGAGCTATGGAGAGGCAAGAGCGAGTAGTCCCTGATAGCCTTAAAGCCCGATGCTTTAGCTGTTCCTAATGCCATTAACCAATGCTGGTCAATGGATTTTATGCATGATCAACTGCAAAATGACTAAAAAATAATGTTATTATCAACAGGCGCCTATCAATTAAACATCTATTTTTAACCCTTCAGTAAATCAATTTTAATTTTAGAGCCAAAAGCCAAGCGTAATGCATTAACAATAGCAAGAATATCAATACATTCTTGAAGAATCGCACCCATAACCGGACTTATAAAGCCAGTCACTGCAAATCCCATTCCAATGAGACTTAAAAGTATGGATTTCAGTTTTAACCGGTACTGAACAGAGCGTGCGCTCCCCCCAAAGCAGCTCATAGGGAAAATTTGGAATATCACTCATGTGAATTCCAGCATACACAACAGCTCCACCTTTAATAGATTAATTTTTTATTGCTATTTTTCATCAACATAGCATGCATTTTCATTTGGGCTCCTCGTATAATGTTGCAGAATCCAGATAGGAAGGTATTTCGCATTTCCAGTGGAAGCTTTGCTCTATTTGAGACTTTAGTGCTAGCGCCGCATCGATTTCGCCATGGGTGATATATAGTTTACGCGGTGCTTTTTTTAGATGTGCCAACCACTGAAGCATTTCAGCTGAATCCGCATGTGCGGAAATATTTTCTATCTGTGCAATTTCAGAACGTATTGGAATCATTTGCCCAAACATCTTTATTTCTCTCTCGCCTCGAATCATTCGATCGCCACGGGTTCCACCTACCTGAAAACCACTGAATAAAATCGTATTATTAGAGCGGGCGGCAAAATGACGAATGTGATGAATAACGCGACCACCAGTCGCCATTCCACTTGCTGAAATGATGATGACTGGGAATTTTTGATTATCTAATGCAATCGACTCATCAACTGAATTAACATAGTGAGCTACCCCGCACACCGCTTTATTTTGTTCTTTTGTTAATCGATTTTGTTCAGCATAGCGAGCAAAAATTCTTGTGGCATCAGTAGCCATTGGACTGTCAACAAAAATTGGAATATCAGGAATTTCATTTTTAAATTTTAATTCATGAAGATAATAAAGTAATGATTGAGTTCG
>CAZZGV010000004.1:0-4752 GCA_964654255.1 uncultured Legionella sp.
TATTAGAGCGATGATGGCGTACTGAAAAAGTCAATACAACGTTGTAGCTTGACGAAAAAACGGAAATTTAATAATAAAAAGTGGAGAAAAGTATGTTAAATTTGAAAAAAACAGCTGTGGCTGTTCTTGCTTTTGGTAGCAGCGCTGTATTTGCTGGTACTATGGGCCCTGTTTGCACACCTGGAAACGTAACTGTTCCATGCGCACGCACAGCGTGGGATTTCGGTGCACAAGCATTATACCTTCAGCCTACTTATTTAGGTCAGGCTTATGATGGTATTACTGTCAATCTTGCTAACCAGTCAGGAACTACACAAAAAAATAATCCTTGGGCTTGGGGCTTCCAAATCGAAGGTTCTTACCACTACAACACTGGTAATGACATCAACTTGAATTGGTATCACCTTGACAGATCAAGAAATACACTTCTTCCTGTTGGTGCTGGCCAGACATTTCTTGATGGTAGCGCGCAAGTATGGGGATCAAATAGCAGTGTAAGTATTAATGGTAGCAGCAAATGGGATGCCGTTAACTTAGAATTTGGTCAACATGTTGACATGGGTGAGTTTACTAATCTTCGTTTACATGGTGGTCTTGAGTTTGCTCATGTTAACAACTCTAGAACTCTTAACGGTAGTTTAGGAACAGGTAACTATAACGGTATCACAACTGACTTGGCTGGTAATGTGGGCTTAATCCCAACAGGAACTGCTCAGCAAGTTCACACAAATGCAACTTACAATGGTGTTGGTCCACGTGTTGGTTCTGATTTAGGATATGGCTGGAACAATGGTTTGTCAGTTTATGCTAAAGGCGCTATGTCAATGTTAGTTGGTACTAGCAAAGTGACACGTACTAGAGCTGTTGCGTTGAATGGCATAGGTTCTTTCACTGCTAGTTCTACAACTGTTAGTCCTGAGCTTGAAGCAAAATTGGGCGCAACATACACTTACGCTATGGCACAAGGTGACTTGTCTTTAGATCTAGGTTGGATGTTTGTTAACTACTTCAACGTTCTAAACGATGTTTCAACAACTGGCGTAACAAGATCTGACTTTGGTTTACAAGGTCCTTACCTTGGCTTGAAATGGGTTGGCAACGTAGCTTAATCTGTATCAGTAAGGAAGTTTTAAAAACCCATCATGAAAGTGATGGGTTTTTTTTATTTTAAAA
Source organism: uncultured Legionella sp. (assembly GCA_964654255.1). Lineage (GTDB taxonomy): Bacteria > Pseudomonadota > Gammaproteobacteria > Legionellales > Legionellaceae > CAZYME01. The sequence continues at coordinate 1,174 of CAZZGV010000004.1, forward strand.
TTGTAACTATCGTTGACCTAACGATTCAGACAATCTTCTAACACTTCTTCTAATCCTAGTTCTATTTCTCTAAGTTATTTGTGATCATTTAAATAAAAAGCAATTGGTCCAGCTTATGGTTTGACATATTAAGCTCTTCAAGCTTTTTAACGTTAATTGTTTCTGTAAGATCAGCATCATCTGTTAACTAATTTCCACCGTTTCGGTTCTCTGATAAATCAGCTCACAATGACGGATCTTCGGTTTATGTAATAACCAAAACAGCCGTAAATAATTCTCCTCTACCTTCTAAAATGCCTAGCAAATTGCCGAACTGCCACTTATAATTCACACTATTTAAAAAACAGGCACAGGGCGGCTGTATGAGGCAGAATGTATTTGTATGGGGCATGATTGTTTGTTGTTTTCCTATGATTGCAGCAGCGGGTCAGAAGGACGATTTGCAGCAAGAAGTCCAGCATTTGCAGCAGCAGACGATAGCATTACAAGCGCAGTTGAACCGCTTGCAAACACAGCTTGTAAAGCAGTCTGAGACGAAGACGTTAGAAAAATCGGCAACAAAAAAGGCGTTGTCTGCAAAAGAGAAAAGAAAAACTCAGAAAGCGCCAGCAAAGGCCACAACACCGGCTGCTTCACCCGCTCCTGCCGCAAAAGGTGTTCACAATAGTACCGTTACCGTGCATCGTTTAGATAATGACCCTGAATCACTTGAGTTTTATCCTACAGCATTAGTTGCTGATGAACGGATCATTACTTATATTGCCGGAACACCGGTTGTGGCATCACCTTATTTAGGTAGCCGGCCTGCATTTGATGGTTCAGACTATATTGTAAATATTTCAAGTATTAATCGTGATATTCGATTAATGCAGCAGCGTCGGCGTTTGTATCGAGCGTATGAAAAAATTGGGTATCCTATTCCCCATCAACCCATTCTTGCTATCAGCGGTAAAGTGGAGCCTTTGGCAACATTGGGCTCTGGGGATGCCTTTTTCTCTCATAGCACCGGTGATTTAACCTTAGGCTCTAGTGAGCTGGATGTGGCCGCGATTCTTAATGATAAAGTAGAAGCGTACATGGCTTTGTCAGTGGATACCTCACCACCAGATGTAGGTGGGCAACGGCTTGCTAACTCGTCTGTTGATTTGAACATGGCGTTCGTTAATATCGGTGACTTGGATGAAACGCCTTTTTATCTGACCGGTGGACAGTTGTATGTGCCTTTTGGGCGTTTTTCAACCTCAATGGTAAGTGCACCTTTGCCATTAATGATGGCTCGCACTAAAACACGTCCTGTTATTCTGGGCTATAAATCGCAAAATGAATCCGGTCCCTTTGCGGCGCTTTATGGTTACAAAAGTGATACTACATTGGGTTCCACTGCTGTTGGTGGTTTGAACTTAGGGTATGTATTTGATAATGGTTATTCAACAGGTGAATTTGGAGTAAGCGGAATTAGCTCAATCAATGATGCGGGCGGTATGCAATTTACTGGCTCTACACCTGGTATTGATATTGGTAATTTTGGTGGGTTTTCATCGCCAACCAACGGTAATGAAAATGTGAAAAAAATACCTGCGTTCGGCGCTCATGCGTATTTGAGTGTTGATCGGTACAATTTCACTGCCGAATGGGTGGGTGCGACGAGTCGCTTCCGTACACAAGATTTGAGCTTTAATGGCAAAGGTGCTCGGCCTCAAGCGGGCCAGTTGGAAGGTTCTGTGACATTTATAGCATTTGATAAACCAGCATCAATAGGTGTTGGTTATCAATGGTCTAAAGAAACCTTAGCTTTAAACATTCCTCGTCACCGCGTCAATGGCGTATTTAACATATCATTGTGGAAGGATACTGTTGAAAGTTTAGAGTATCGTCATGATTTTAATTATGCGACAACGCAATACGCTAATGGCGCGGCACCCATTGGTGCATTCAATGCACCAACATATGGAGCGGGCGGTGCAACGGATACCTTATTGGCTCAAATTGGTGTTTATTTCTAGCTTTCTTTATGATATACCTGCCCTAATAATGTTGATCGGGAATGCAAAAGATGGGAATTAAATCAGATCGTTGGATAGAAAAAATGGCATTGGAGCATGGCATGATCTCTCCTTTCCACGCTGGCCAAGTCCGCGAAAATGAGGGCGGTCGGATTATTTCCTATGGGGTTTCTAGCTACGGGTATGACGTTCGTTGCTCCAATGAATTTAAAATTTTTACGAATATAAATTCAGCTATAGTTGATCCTAAGGCGTTTGATTCAAATAGTTTTGTAGATATCCAATCTGATGTTTGTATTATTCCGCCTAATTCGTTTGCATTGGCTCGTACCATTGAGTATTTTCGTATTCCACGCAACGTGTTAACCATTTGTCTGGGTAAATCAACCTATGCACGCTGTGGAATTATTGTTAATGTAACGCCCTTAGAGCCAGAGTGGGAAGGGCATGTAACCTTAGAGTTTTCTAATACCACGCCATTGCCTGCAAAAATATATGCAAACGAAGGGGTCGCTCAAATGTTATTTCTGGAAGGCGATGAAGTTTGCGCTGTATCTTACCGAGACCGTGGTGGAAAGTACCAAGGGCAAACAGGCGTTACGCTGCCTCGCACCTAGCCTTTGGTTGGTCCAGGTGACTAGTCGTCACGTTTGATAGGTTTTTTTTCTTTTGAGGCATCCACGCGTTCACGCAATTCTTTTCCTGGTTTAAAGTGAGGGCTGTATTTTGCTTCAGTGACGACTTTCTCACCTGTTTTAGGATTGTGTGCGTTTCGTGGTGGCCGGTAATGCAAAGAAAAACTGCCAAAACCACGAATTTCAATGCGTTTGCCTTGAATGAGTGCATCACTCATTAACTCTAGAATATGGTTTATGCTGTCTGTTACCTGCTTTTCAGGTAGATGTGTCATTTTTGCAGCAAGGTTTGCTATGAGCTCTGATTTAATCATACCCACCTCGATTGGCCGTGTGGTTATATTTACCACCTGTGGCCCATAATGTTTTCTCAACGTCTCATCTTGATATTGTACTGCATCAAGAACAGTCTTGAGTCGTTACATTTTTTGTATGTCACGCTATTAGTATAGACTTGAAAATAAATTATTCAATGTTATCAAGTGACTGTAAATAAGTATTTATCATGGCTTATAAAAATTAATCTTGAAGGTAAGGCTATTCCACGCTATTAACTACGTTCTTGAATATACGCAGAAACCATGCCCCAGCTCATTTGTACTACTGTTTCATTTGTAATGACAAAATTATCGGCGGGTAATTTTTTACTCGTGGTAATAATAATGGTGCCTGATTTTAATGTTGATAAATAATTATGGATAGCAGCTAAGCTATCTCCAAAAAATGCTGTGGCATTTAAAAATATAAGTGTTGCATCACTAATATCCGTTTGTAAAAAATCAGCATTGATAAATTGGATGGTATTTGCATGGTGTGTGTAATTAGGGATTTGCTGCAGACGTAATTGTTGTTTTTGTGCAGCTTGGTGTAGTTCATCAAATAATTCAATACCGCAGCTTTTTTGAACATTAAAAACCATGTCACATGCTATGAATGATTTT
>CAZZGV010000004.1:4762-22505 GCA_964654255.1 uncultured Legionella sp.
TCCGCTGCCAAGGTCATAAAACCGGGTATGATGGCTGGGATTAACTAACGAAAGTAGCGCTATAAATGAGATAAAATCAATTTCGCCATAGGTGTATTCTATTGCATCACCAGCGGATCTTGCTTGGCGGGATAGTGCAAATCCATTGGTATTGCGGAACAGTTGTTGATAATGCTGTTGATGTTTATTGAGTTGTAATGCATTGTACCAGCGTTTAATTTTAATTTTTTTTAGTACATAGGGGTAGCTTAGCGCTGCTAACGCTACTATCACTAGTAAAAGACTTATGTGTAGGTTCATGCAGGCTTTATACTTAATATTTTGTTTTTTTCTTGTTGTGATAGTATAGGCCATGCCTTCATTAATACCACGCCTGCCCCCCTTTCGTTTTGCGCCTTTTGATGAATTTCCCAAGGATACTCAGCGCTCATGTATAATCCTAAAGCAAATGCGGTTAGTAATGTTGTTAATAAAGGCAGAACTATTAATTGCCATGGATAGTTGTTTGCGGACTTTTCGTTTTTGAGAAGTACATTTTGCGCTGTTTTTTCTACATTTAGGATGGTTAGCGCGCTATGCTCCTGTATTTTTGAAATAGTTTGTTGGCTTAATTCAATCAATTCTTGTTGACGTCGATTCATTTCATGCAATAGTTTAAGTTGAATGGAGGCTTGGCATTCAACATCATGTTGCCACTCAAGCACTTTGTTTTCTGCTAATTCAAAATATGCAATAAATTCACTTGTTTGGTTTAATAATTCATTTAAGCGCGCTAACTCTTGTTCATTAATGCGCTGCATAGATATCTCCCGGACAAAGTGGTTATTTATTTTCACTATGTATCTAATTATATATCTATATTTCAAATTTTGTACTCTTAGCTTTTTTTCGTTAATTGGCATATTTGTGATTTATTTTTTTTATTTTTGTACAAATTTTTAGTTAATATTTCCTTAATTTACATGGATTAGAATGAAATTATCTTTTAAATGTGGGGAATACCATGGCTTATGTGAGCCAAACGAATGCGCGTTTCTTTAGTTATTCAACGCTAGATAGTTTGAGTCATCGTTCAGTTTTTATTGATTTAGGTGATCATAATGGCGATTCATTACTTCGCGGCATTGCTGGTGGAATCTTGGATAAGAAAAAAATAGATGTATCTGTGATTAATACGTTGATGTCTTATTATCTTGCTCGTTTTCCCGAAGAGCGAAAAATTTTAAACAGTGTTAGTGCAGCAGAGCGGTTGCAACAACTGACTCTTCACACGCGCCCTGGTAAATTAATACAAAAAATCGCTTATATATTAGGTAAAGTTATTGCGAATGAATTTGGCCACAATGATGCGTATTCTGATTTGATTATTAATGGTGAGCTTAGTGCAGCAGCCATTACCCATGATGATGGTTGGAGTGCTATTACAGCGTTATCTAAAGCGTTGCCAATGTTGCCTATTGAAGTTTTGGTTGTTGAGCCTAATAAACCGTTATTTAAACGTGTGAGCTTTAATACAGAAAAGCAAAATCCAAGTAGTGTCGTATTGCAAATGCAGAATGGTTATTATCGACCACGGTTAGCAAGCAGTGTATTTTCTACGGCAGTATTATTGCCTGTTAGTGAATTAAATCAAACGGTAGAGGTGTCGCCTGTATCTCGATTAGATGATACTTCGGATAGCATTACGGTGTCTCTCACTGAACAAGAGCACCTAGTCGCTGTGTTTGAAGATGTGTACTATAGGCTATTTGCAATGGTTGTCGCGGGTGAGTTAGATGTTGATGCTTTAAAAAACATTTATGCGAAAAGCACAACTGAACGTAGTGAAAATCCATCACAACGATTTGGGCAAAGTATTTTTGATGAGGTCGTCGCAGCGCATGGTGGTTTGCATGCGTCGCAAGGACAGGATGCATTGTTTGCTGGACATCTTGTATATTCTATTGCCAAATCCATAAGTTTTGGTCAAATGGATAAAGATGGCGTGTTTGGTTTGATTGATGCGGTTCAATCAGAAGGCGCAAGAGCCCACATATAGACTGGGCTCTTGTGAGCTTTTTATAAGAATCCCTCTGCCTGCATCCATGTGTCACTGGCATATTTTGACATGTAGTTACGAATGGAGTCAGGTAGGATAACCAGGCACTTTTGTCCTTTTTTTAAGTTTTGCGCTACTTGTAATGCAGCCCACATGGCAGCACCACAGGACCCGCCAACTAAAAGACCTTCTTCACGAATTAATTGACGTGCTGTGCGGAACGAGTCACTGTCATTAATTTTTATGTAGTGATCAATTAGCGTATTGTCTAGTACATCTGGGAAAAAATCATAACCAATGCCTTCAACATGATAGGGTTTAATTTCAGTTCCACCACCTAAGATAGATCCTATTGGGTCGACTCCGATAATTTTAATGGTGGGGTTATTTTCTTTTAAGCGTTTAGCAATACCCGTGATGGTGCCGCCGGTTCCAACGCCTGCGACCACCACATCTAAATCGCTTCCAAAATCATCAATAATTTCTTGTGCGGTCCCATAATAATGCGCATCTGGATTATCGGGATTGGCGTATTGGTTGAGGATATGGGAGTTTGGGATTTCCTTTTGTAAGCGCTTGGCTAACGAAATGTGGCTTTCTGGGGCATCCCAAGCCGCTTCAGTGGGTGTTCGGTAAATAGTGGCGCCCAGGCGCTCAAGAACGTCTTGTTTTTCATGGCTCATTTTATTTGGCATGGTGATGACGATGTTGTAGCCCATCACTGCGCCTGCCAGGGCAATGCCAATGCCAGTATTGCCAGAGGTTGGTTCAATGAGTGTATCACCAGGTTTAATGCGGCCAGATCGTTCAGCACCTTGTACCATTCGATACCCTATGCGATCTTTGATTGAACCACCGGGGTTGAAAAATTCACATTTTGCATACAAGTCACAGGCGAGATGGGCGCCCATGCGGTTAATTTTAACTACAGGGGTGTGGCCTATAGTGGCAAGAATATTAGGGTAGATCATAGCAATCCTTGTTATGAGATGGTTTATAAGCATCATAGTAGCAAATCATCGACAGATATAAACATGTAGCGATAAAATATAACATTCATAAGATATGAGTTGAGCAATGAGTGGATTAAAGGCAAAAGTTGCGGCGGCAGCATTAGCATATATAGATGATAATATGATTGTTGGTGTGGGGTCAGGTTCTACGGTAAATTATTTTGTTAAAGCACTGGCAACGATTAAGCATCGAATTGATGCCTGTGTCGCTAGCTCTAAAGCCACGGAATCGCTTTTGCGAGAGCTGGGTATTCCCGTCATTGATTTAAATGCTGCGAGTGATGTGCCTATTTATATTGATGGTGCTGATGAGGTAAATGCGCATCATGCAATGATAAAAGGCGGTGGTGGTGCGTTAACGCGTGAAAAAATTATTGCCACGGTGGCACAAACCTTTATTTGTATTGTCGATGAGTCAAAAGTAGTTTCTCGGTTAGGACATTTTCCAATAGCGGTTGAAGTATTGCCTTTAGCGAGAAGCTTTGTTGCGCGTGAATTGGTGAAATTAGGTGGGGACCCGGAGTACCGTGCAGGATGTATTACTGATAATGGTAATATTATTCTTGATGTATTTAACATGGAGTTAGATTCGCTAAGCGATATGGAAGATGCGATAAATCGTATACCTGGCGTGGTCGAGAATGGCTTATTTGGCAAGCGGTTAGCAGATCATGTGTTAGTCGCAGGTGTAGATGGCGTCACTACAATTTAAGGACGGCAGGATGCCTAAAAAATCATTGGATGTGCTTGTTGTGGGTGCGGGTCCTGTTGGTATTTTTTGTGCCAATGAGCTGGTGCGTCAGGGGTTGACCTGTCGCATTGTTGATAAAAAAGTGGGTTTAAGTGATAAATCAAAAGCACTAGCCTTTCATATTCGCACTTTAGATTTATTTGATGATTGTGGCTTGATAAATGATGTTCTTGCGCAGGGCCAGAAAATAAATGGAATATTAATGAAGGCCAATGGCAGGCAGTTGGCGCATGTGACATTTGCGGATGTTGAAGCTAATCGTCATTTTATTATTGATTTACCTCAAGATAAAACAGAGCGTATTTTAGATAATGCGTTGCGTGCTAAACAAGTTAATGTTGAATGGCAAACAGAACTTACTGCTATCAAGCAATCGGCACAAGGTGTATCAGTGACGCTCACAGATGCTAATGGTAAGCTTGAAACGCTTAATGTCCCTTGGCTCATTGCGTGTGATGGTGGGCATAGTACCGTTCGCGAGTTGCTAAACATCGATTTTTTAGGTTCAGAGTATAAGCAACGTTGGTGGTTGGCTGATTTAACTATTGATTGGGATGTTGCTGAAGATCAAATGGTTATTTATCCTAGCGAAGAAGGGCCACTTGCTTGCTTTCCAATGGGCAATAAACGTTATCGTTTAGTCATGGCTGCTCCTGCGTCTAATCATAATGATCCAACGATGGATGATATTGTAGCGGTTTTTAATCATAGAAGTTCCGAGAAAGCTGTCTTGTCTAGTCCAATTTGGATAACTAAGTTTTTTCTGCATCATCGCCAAATTCAACAGTACCGCAAAGGACGGGTTTTTTTTGCAGGGGATGCGGCACATGTTCATAGCCCGATGGGTGGGCAGGGCTTAAATACCGGTATTCAAGATGTTTATAATTTAATCTGGAAGCTTGCGTTAGTGCATAACAACTTTGCCAAAGAGGCACTGCTAGATTCTTATCATGCTGAACGCTATCCGGTAGGGCGTGCTGTGTTAAAAAAAACGGATATGATGACGAAAATGTTCGTTATAAAAAACCCACTATTGATTGGTACGCGAAATGTTTTAATGTCTTTTTTTATGTCGATAAAATGCATTAAAACTAAATTCGCAACCAGCATGGCTGAATTAGATATTTCTTATGCGGATAGTCCAATTGTTGCTAATTTTGGATCAGTCAAACACGTTAAAAAAGGACAGTTTTTAGTAGATTTTAATTTGATGAGTGTGGCGCGAGAGAAACTTACGCCGCTGCATGACATCATTAGAGGCACGGCACATCATTTGTTACTATTTGCAGGACTTAATTCCCCGGATGTAACAAACCTTGTTGAAATAGCGAGATGGATTTGTGCTAAATACCCCCATATTATTATACCGCATCTTATTTTATCTCATGAATCTGATATACCGGAGTGTCTAGCCTCTGTTTGGCTCGATGAGCAGCAACAGGTACACCACCAATTTGCCATTAACCAACCAATGGCTTTACTACTACGTCCTGATAAATACATTGGACTAACACAATCTCCTGTGGAGCATGACGTATTAAAAAGCTACTTTAAAACAATGTTTTATAACGTGTAAAAAATTTTTATAGCCCACATAAAATTAAATGAGGTCAAATTTATTTTTATGTGGATACACATGGTTATCATGTGTTTTCAGTGAGCATTATTATCGATATTTTTTGGACTCAACACCAATGTTTGTTAAAAAAAAGAATATTAAGTTGGTTTTTAGGCCATTTTATGCTATTTTAGATCTCGTAATTTTTATGGGGGCTTAAAAATGAATCAAGATCCTTCTCCAGTGCGTTCTGCAAAAGAAGAGTCAGAAAGACGTTATAAATTGGCATTAGAATCATCGCGCCTTTTCTGCGGGCAGCCAATACTAGATGATGCTATGTTTGCTAAGTTGCAAAAAATATTTAGCCTAGATGAAATAACGTTGGGTTTAAATAGTTTTAAGGATCAGATGGAAGCTACTGGCGGTGATAATATTGAACAAAAGTGCATTAGTCTTCTCTTGTCAGTTATCAATAAACCAACACCAACACCAACACCAACACCAAGTCCATTGATATCCACGCAACAATGTGTTGTGCTTTTTTTAATGTTGGTTGCTTCTTTACTCATTGCTCCAATGATTAAAGATATGTTTGAGAATACAGCGGCTTTTTATTCTCCTCTGCCGTAACAGCCCCGCCCCATTCATCGTAGCGAATCCCGAACGAAAATGCCTGTGAAAAACACTCATGCAGGCTTTTGTGTTCAAAATAGTTTGTAATGAAACTATTCGATGAAATTTTGATATCGCCACCTGCTCTAAGACGTTTATAACTGGGTTTATAAATAATAAAAAATTTATTTTAAGCCCATTTTGTGTTAAATTAGGGCACTAATTACTGTTGTGTGATATAAAATGTTGGAAAAACCTTCTGAGCAAGAAATAGAACAATATCTTTTAGACATGGATTCTGATTTTTTTAAAATTTTAGCTGACATAGAGGAGTTACCTGCGTTTTCAGTGTTTAGTGCGCGCCGCGTTACTCAAAAATTATATTTGATTTTACATGCGGTTGAGCGCATGGTTAAGGACTCAGAGGACACGCTTGGTTTGATGAAGGTTTGTGTGGAGGCTATGAATGATTGCAACACTTATGATAAGGTAAAAAAATATATTCATGACTATTGTGTTAAGCACTCCAATGATGTTGCTATACCATCTAGCTCTTTGTCCGAGCAACATTTCGTAAATCAAGCCGAGCCTGAAAAAGCTCTAGTGGTCCATGGTACAACATCATCACGATTTTTCGCCGCTTCTTCTAGTTCTAAAAATGAAGATCCGGAAGAAACTTATACGACGGTCTTAACGTTAGCATACGAGTTGTGCGGGCCGGAGATAGTGGATCCTTTGGTTTGCTTAAAAACGGAATCTAATACTCAAGAGTTGATTACCATTTTTAATCTTATGATTTGGCGCAAGCAAGGGTTTCTTGATGAAAAGACATATGATGCCCAGGTTGATGGATTGGTTGCTGCGTTATTTCTCAAAACTAAAAATGTAGTGCAGCATCAGGACCTATTTAAATCGCTGGCCCCTCAACACTGGTTTATCCCCTTTGCTGTATTGCTTTTTTCCATAGCGATGATCCCGATTGTGTTGGCTATACTTGAGCATATCTCGCCTCAAAATCAAGATAGATTTCAGCCATAACGATGATTGTAGAGTAGGGGCCTTGTGCCCTTTAATTTAAAAATGTGATGTTTAGGGAGGGGCTCGGTCACCTTTTTTACTAATGTGACCGGGTCGGACCTGTGTTAGATATTAGTTGGAGCGATTAATGTGCTTCGTCCCAATTTTTTCCTATGCCAATAGATACTAATAAAGGGAGCGAAAGCTCGGCGGCATGTTCCATTAGGCTAGAAACAACCTGTTTTGCTGATTCTATGGCGCTGTTGTGTACTTCAAATACCAACTCATCATGTACCTGCATGACCATTTTTACATTGTCTGTTGGTTGTTGATGTTGCCAATTCGCAAGTGCTAACATGGCTTTTTTGATGATATCTGCGGCAGTGCCTTGCATGGGCGCATTAATAGCCGCACGCTCAGCCGCTTTTTGGCGCATAAGATTGCGAGCGTTGATGTCGGGTAAATACAATCGCCGTCCAAACAATGTTTCTACGAAACCTTCTTGATGCGCTTGTTTACGGGTTTTCTCCATGTAATCAAGAACGCCTGGGTAGCGTTGAAAATAACGGTCCATATAAAATTGGGCATCTTGCCGTTCTACGCCTAGTTGTTTTGCCAAGCCAAAGGCAGACATGCCATAGATTAAACCAAAATTAATGGCTTTTGCTCGTCGGCGTTGCTCACTGCTAACTTGTGTTAATTCAACTCCAAATATCTCACTGGCAGTTGCGGCATGAATGTCCCAATTATTGGCAAATGCGTTGAGTAAATTAGGATCTTGTGACAGATGAGCCATGATGCGTAATTCAATTTGAGAGTAATCCGCGGCTAATAAAACGTGATCTGGAGGTGCGATAAATGCTGTGCGGATTAGACGTCCTTCTTCAGTGCGAATCGGTATATTTTGTAAATTTGGTTCACTAGATGACAAACGCCCTGTTGCTGCTACGGCTTGATTATAACTGGTGTGGACGCGATGCGTTGTTGGGTTTATACGTTTAGGTAACGCATCAATATAAGTTGAGACTAATTTGCTTAAACTACGGAATTCTAAAATAACAGCAGGTAATCGATAATCAATGGATAGTTCTTGAAGAACGGACTCTGCTGTTGATGGTTGTCCCGTTGGGGTTTTGGCAAGAATCGGTAAATGCTGTTCTTGGTATAAAATATCTTGTAACTGTTTCGGTGAATTTAGGTTAAATTCTTTACCGGCTAGTTGCACCGCTTCTGCATGTAAGACAGATATTCGGGCTTTTAGACGCTCACCATGTTTTAAAAGGGTCTTTGTGTCAACGAGAACCCCTTGTCGTTCAATTTCAGCAAGTACTGAGAGCAATGGCATTTCTATGTCGTGAAAGACGCGTCGTAACTTTTCATCCATCATTGGATACAAGGTTTGATGCAGTTTGAGTGTTACTTCTGCATCTTCGGCTGCGTATGGGGCTGCTTTGCTGATAGGGATTTGATTAAAACGGAGTTGTTTTGCTCCAACGCCAGCGACGTCAGTAAAGCTAATTGTTTTATGACCTAAATATTTCAGTGCCAAGGAGTCCATATCGTGACGGCTGGCGGTACTGTTTAATAGATAGGATTCTAGCATTGTATCAAAGGCAATCCCTTTTAATGTGATTCCATGATGTTTAAAAACGTTGACGTCATATTTTAAATTTTGACCAATTTTACCAATAGCGGGATTTTCGAGTATAGGTTTGAGGGCAGCTAAGACCCTCTCTTTGTTTAATTGTGGGCTACCATCATCATGTGCGAGCGGAATGTATGCAGGGTGCGCAGTATCAATAGCTAGTGCGATCCCTACGATTTGGGCGCACATTGCATCAAGGCTCGTGGTTTCTGTGTCTACGCAAAATTCCGTGCAAGTTTTTAATTGTTCTAGCCAAGACTCAAATTGAGATTCTGTGGTGATAAGTTCAAAATTAGACGTTTGAGTTTGTTTTACAGGCAGTATTTCGTTGGTATTTTGCTCTAATAATTCTTTAAGCCAGTTTTTAAACTCAAGCTCACGTGTGATAGTTATTAATTGCTCAGCATTTGCAGGTTGGATTTTGAGATCTGTGAATGTAAGTGGTAGCTCAACATCTCGTTTAATGGTTACCAATTTTTTTGATAAGGGCAGATGGGCTATGCTTTCGCGTAGATTTTCACCAATTTTGCCGGTAATGTTATGTGCGTCAGCGAGAAGATTATCTAGTGTTTGATAGTGGTTGAGCCATTTGACGGCTGTTTTTGGACCGCATTTATTTACGCCAGGCACATTGTCTGTTGCATCGCCAACTAAGGTTAGATAGTCAATAATTTGTTCAGGACTAACACCAAATTTTTCTTTGACGCCCGCGATATCCAACATTTGATTGCTCATGGTATTAATAAGCGTGACATGTTCATTCACCAATTGCGCCATGTCTTTATCACCTGTAGATACGACAACCGAATAGGTTTCTTTACCCGCTTGCTCAGCTAGTGTTCCAATAACGTCATCTGCTTCTACGCCTTCAATAATTAATAAGGGTAGGCCCATTGCTTTTAAGAACTCTAGTAGGGGGTGAAATTGAGAGCGTAGATCCTCGGGCATAGGCGGGCGGTTGGCTTTGTAGGCAGGGTACCAATCGTCACGAAAGGTTTTACCTTTTGCATCAAACACCACGGCCATGTATTCAGGCTGATAATCTTTGATTAATCGTTTAATCATATTAACTACCCCGTACACAGCACCTGTGGGTTGTCCTTTGGAGTTAGTCAGGGGAGGCAGGGCATGAAAGGCACGAAAAAAATAGGATGAGCCATCAACCAGAAGCAAGCGAGTCGACATGCTTATATGCTCTCTTTGTTATCTAGGAGCTCTAGTCGTTCGCTTAATTGCGTGACTTTTTCACTCAAGGCTCGCATGTTTTTGCGCATCAATGGGATACGGGTTGTAGCCAGTTCTTGTTCAATGGCTTTTTCTCGGGGTCTTGCTGGACTACCTAAATAAATATTACCTTGTTTTAGGTGCTTTCTTGGTGGGACACCAGCGCGTGCTCCTAATATTACACCGTCATCAATACGCACGTGATCACTGACCCCAACGTTTGCAGCAAAAATGACATGATTGCCGCTGGTAGTACTGCCGGCAATGCCAGTGAAGGCACAAATTATATTGTGTTTGCCTAATTTTACTGAGTGGGCAATCTGCACTAGGTTGTCGATTTTGGTGCCCTCACCAATAACTGTGGTACCCAATGTTGCTCGGTCAATTACGGTGTTAGCGCCTATTTCAACATCATCTTCTATAACAACATAACCAACATGAGGCACTTTTAAGTGTTGGCCGTCTTCTAGCGTGTAGCCAAAACCATCTGAGCCAATAACTGTTGACGCATGAATAGAAACGCGTGCTCCGATGTGGCATTTGTCATAAATGGTAACGTGAGGATGAATCGTTGTGTTTGCCCCGACAATAACTTCATGACCGATATACACATGGGCTTTTATTGAGCAGTTATCACCAATAACACTGCCGGCCTCGATCACCACGTAAGGTGCTATAGACACATTGGTGCCTAAAATCACATTATCTGCAATAACAGCTGTTGGGTGAATACCAGTTTTGGGTTTATGTTCGGGATAAAAATGATGTAATAATTTAATAAATGCTACAAGTGGGTTGGAAACTTGAATGATGGGCTTCGTGATGCCATCTACGTTACTGGATACTAGAATAGCTCCTGCATTAGAGGCTTCTGCCAGCTTTAAATTATCTTTACCTTCAGCGAAGACCAGCGCGTTATCAATAATATTATCAATCGGTGATAAGGTAGATATTATTAAATTTTTATCACCAACGATGTTACCTTGAACCAAGTTGGCTATTTCTAATAGCGATGCTTTCATGGACGACCTTTTAAATTGTGCAAAATATGAGAATTATAACGTTATGCCAACTAAGTTGCGAATCTTTTACTTATAGAAGAAGGGATTAAAAATGTATTTTTTATAAGATCTTTGTTTACGTCATTTTATTTATACATGTATTGAGTTGTTTTAATCTGGTTTGTCTATCTCCAACTATTTCTATCAATCTAGGTGAATTTGTTTGAGGCATGATTGTTGTTAAATTTTCTCGGTATAATTTTTTAAACGCATGATCAACCCATTCACGATAGAGATCGTGCGTTGGACGATGCCCATCATCTTCCAATTCTATTGGATACGCATCGGAAATAGGAATAAAAACGATTAAATCGAGATTTTTTAAAGAATCACGGACAAGCGGGTACAATGATTCAATAAATGCTTTATCAATATCAGTATGACCATAATCAACGGTATAACTTGCATAGGGAATATAGTCAGCTGGGCAACGATCGCATATGACGTTCGCGCCAACGTTATAACGTTTTATTTGTCTGATACAGTAATTTAATTGCAGCATAATATGATGACGCGTTTGATCTTCAGCAAATTTAATATCATGCTCATGGCGCAGCGCGCGGTATGGTTCATCTTCAAAAGAATAGTTAGGGTGTGCTTTAAGAAAATCGTTAACAAACGTCGATTTTCCTAATGAATGTGAGCCTGATATGGCTATTCTCATAAGTGGGCTTTATTGTTCGGGTATGAATTAATGGTTTATAGGAACCTATTATGATTTTATTTTGCCTAAAATAGTGTTTTTATGCATCTCACCGGGTGGCGAGATGCGCATTTGTGACTTATAAATAGGGTTCCATCTTAATAGCGCCTTAGAATTAAAGCAGCATTGGCTCCACCAAAGGCAAAATGGTTGGATAATGCTATATCAATTCGTTTATTTCGGGCGTGATTTGGAACGTAATCTAGATCACATAGTGGGTCAGCTTCGCGTAGGTTTATAGTTGGCAGTAGAACATCGTGTTGTAGACTTAACACGGTGGCTATAATTTCCATGGCCCCTGCAGCACCTATTGCATGACCTGTCATGGCTTTTTGAGCAGTAATTGGAATTTCGTAAGCACGTTCGCCAAAAACAGCTTTGATTGTTTCAGTTTCGGTTATGTCATTCAATTGGGTGCTTGTTCCATGAGCGTTAATATACTGGATATCACTGGTTGCTACTCTGGCATCGTCTAATGCTGAATGAATCGCGCGTGCTTGGCCTTGTGAGTTAGGTGCTGTGACATGATAGGCATCACAGCTGGCACCAAAGCCAATAATTTCTGCTAGAATAGAGGCTCCTCTTGCTTTCGCGTGCTCTAATTCTTCTAAAACTAAAATTCCAGCACCATCTGCCATCACCATGCCATCACGGTTTTTATCAAAAGGACTGCAGGATTCAGTTGGAGTTTCATTTTTCGTCGACATCACACGTAATTTGCACCATGCAGCCATGATGGTTTCCCATACTAGGGATTCTGTTCCGCCACACACTGCTACAGTAAGTTGCCTGTTAGAGATCTGTTGGTACGCATTGCCGATTGCTTCTGCAGAGGAAACGCAAGCGTTTGATATGGTTGAATTGGGTCCACCAAGACCAAAGGCAATGGCAATATTGTTAGCAACAGAGTTTGGCATGCCACGAATCACGCTAAGCGCGGGAATTTTTCTCCAACTGTCTGTAAAAAAAGAGCGGTATGCTCCCTCAAGTTCAGGGCCTCCGCCTAAACTTGTGCCTATATATGTAGCCGCGTTACTTAATTCGGCTGGGGTTAGGCCCGATTGCTCAAGCGCATGATGAGCGCAGAATAGAGCGTATTGAGCGACACGCGGATAACGCTTGCTTTTACTAAATTCAGGCAGGTGATCTAACGATAATGCATTAATTTCACCAGCAATTTGCGTGGTGTATGGTGATGGATCGTACGATTGAATGCGTTTGATGCCACATGTGCTATTGGTCGCGGCTTGCCAAAAGTTACCTAGCCCGCAGCCGATTGAGGAGGTGATTTCCATACCTGTGATTACAACCCTTTTTTTCATGCTTATCCTCGTTTGATCTCGGTGCTATTCCATAGCGCCAAGCTATAAATCAACTAGGTGTTCCCTCTAAAAAATGTCGCTAGAATTTTTTTATAGTCGATTTATTCACAGAGTTCTCGAAAACTCCTGCGTTTTTCGATGTTTCTATCAAAAATACTTGCTTACAAATGTTTAGCGAGACTCGCTATAAATCATCCGTTTGAGACGGCAACTGGTTGATTTTGAACTAATGCTTTACGAACCGCAATACTTCGATTGGAATGGTCCAAAAATCGTAGGCATTGTTAATCAAAAAACCAAGGCGAGTGTAAATTTTTAGAGCTTGTTGGTTTTTTGTTTCCACATTCAGGCTTAAATTAGGTCGTTTGGCATCTAATGAATAGTTAATGCAAGAAGCGAGCATTGCACTGCCAAATCCTTGGCCTTGATAGTCAGGCAAGATGGCAATGTCAGTTATGCGCGTATTATCTGGTTGATGGTCTAAATGCGCTTTACCTATAGGTACACCATTTAATTCTGCAACAAATAATGCGTAATTCGGTTCATATAAAAGTTTTTGAAAATAGACGGGGGTATCAGGTTGATGGATAGTAAAACACATGTTATCAATCGCACATAAAAAAGCTAAATCAGCGATTGCCGCCCGGCGAATAACCAGCTGCTGATTTGTAATCACGGCAGGTTGGGTGTCTTGGCGTTGCATTGAATATTCGCAATGCAGGTAGCGAAATCCCTTTGCCTGAAATGTTTCGTTATTTATATCGTGGGGTGCCGAAAAAATAAGTGTTTTAATGTTCTCACTATGAATCAGTGGTAGGATTTCTTTTATCATGTGGGCAGCAATGCCTTGTTTGCGAAAATCAGGTCTGACCATAACGGCTAGTTCACACGTTTCCTCATAGAAGAAAAAAGTGCTTAAAAAACCAATCAATTGTTCGTGGTGGTAATAAAGTACATTACAGAGTCGTGGCCGATGTTGGCTTAGTAAGTGTTTGTAAACAGCAATATTATTTCCATCGTGAGTTTTACAGGCAGCGCAGAGTTCATCCAGATCGAGCAGCTGCTTTGAGCTCAGTTGGTGGTTTCGGGTCAGCATAGTTTTCCGTCAATTAACAATAAAAAAAATAATAAATAGTGGACTTAGTATGAGTAGCAATGGCTTTACTTCTTGGCGTGTAAGCCACTTGAGAAAGGTGTATAGGACAATACCTCCTCCAATACCATCAGCAATAGACGAGGTGAATGGAATTAACATCATAGTGAACATGCATGGCGCTGTTTCAGTAATATCGGTTAATTTTAAATCACTTAGGTGTCGCATCATGCAGCACGCTACGTAAAGAAGAGCCGGACCCACTGCATACGTAGGGATGACGTGTATTAAAGGGGAAAAAAAGAGCATGAGTAGAAAGCCTGCTGCTACCACCATCGCAGTGAGGCCTGTGCGGCCGCCGGCCTGTATGCCTGCTGCAGACTCAATGAAGGGGGATGTGCTGGCAGAGCCCAACAGTCCAGCTACAATAGAAGCCGCCGCATCTGCAGTTAAACTTTTACTTAAGCGTTGAGAATAGTTGGCTTTATCTCTGAAAACAGATTGATTAAGCAAGCCTATCAATGTTCCTGTGGCGTCAAATACAGCAATTAGAAAAAATGCGAATGTTGCTTTTATAGTCGCAACACTGGTAAGACCTGAAAAATTAAGTTGCAGAAATGTAGGTTGTATGGAGGGTGGTAACGCAACCAGCCCTTGCCATGTTGTTAATCTTAGAAGCAAACTAATTAAACTAATGGCAAGAATGCCGATGATAATAGCCGCGGGTACTTGATAATAATCCAATGTTAAAATGAGTAAAAATCCTAGTAAAAATAATAGGCTTTGTGGACGACTGATATCACCTAGATGCATGAGTATATGATTGTCGCTAACGACTAATTGATTGGTTTGTAGCGCAATAAGCGCTATTAAAAGACTGATGCCAATAAGAGTAGCAATTTGTAAATTATGAGGAATGGCTTCAATTAATAATCTACGCAATCTGGTTAAGCTGACAATAAAAAATAATACGCCAGAAATAAAGACCATGGCCAGGGCATGTTGCCAATCAATGCCTAATCCTTGCACGACACTGTAACTAAAGTAGATATTGAGTGCCATACCGGGAGCTACGCCAATGGGGGTATTAGCAAATAATCCGGTTAATGCGCAAGCAAAGGCTGTGACTAAGCATGTTGCGGTGAAAACAGCACCTTGATCCATGCCTGCGTCATGCAAAATCGTTGGATTAACAAAGGCAATATAGGCCATGGTCAGGAACGTTGTTGTACCAGCTAATAATTCAGGTTTTATTGAGGGATTTAATTTAAAATAATTCATTGTTTACTTAGCGAATATTTAAAAGTGAAAATTTAATACATTAAATAAAATTTCAAATGTAATTAAAATAATAATAATAATTTCAAGGCTGTGAGAATGACGGTTTTCCAGATAGCCATTAAACATGTCAAAAATTTCATTTAGAGTATCGAGCCGGTGATTAATTGCATTCACGCGTCGTTGAATATGCAAATAGCGCTCAAGCATAATGTAGTGATCTTCTAGTGTTGGGTGTTGCCAGAAATATTTTGGATGATAGAGAAAATTACTGATTAAATTCATTTCGCTTTTTGCACTAAGAATTTCACCGATAACATGACGAATATGGTTACGCGATACGGCCATTCCATTTTTGTTGGATAGGCTGTGAATCAATGGCGTATATTTCTCGATCAATGCTTCAAGAATTGTTTCAAAATATTGTAATTTAACGGATTGGGAGAACCCATAAGACAGGCTAAGTTTTAATTCGTCACTATCGTTATCAATTAATAAACAGTCAACGTCAAAAAAATCGTGGGGCTCTATGGCCGTTTTACTACCAAATTGATAATTAAACTCATCATGGACACGAAAAGAAATGGGCTTGTCAGCAAAAAGCCTGATAGTTTCAAGATAGGCAATAAATTGATGACGTTTTAAACACCAGGAAACAACGGTGCCATTTTTAAAGACGAAAACTAATACGTTATTAGTGTCACAAGGACTTAATTTTAATACATCTCGCGATTTAACAGAGGCATACCCAGCAAGCGTGGTTTTGTAATGATTATCTAAGCCCGTTAGATCGAATTTATTGGCGATACAATAGCTCAAGCATTCCATGATTAAATGCTACCTGTGAGTGAAGTCGTGACCCACACATACTACTGTGTCACAATGTGAGTCGCGTAGATATTTAATTATACCGTATTCCTAGTAAGACTACACGCTTTCAGCATCTTCTCGCTCAGCGTATGCTTTTTTCCGATCGGTTTGGCCGCTTAGCCAGAGTGGGCAGACTTCTAAAATTTTGGCTATTTTGTCTAATTGGTCATCAGGAGGCAGCATAAATCCAAAAATCATTGCATTTGCTAAATGCCGGGTTACACCAAAAACTTTGGCAACAGCTTTGGTTTTTTCAGTCAATTCTTCAGGAAAACCTAGTAGAGATAGTTCTCTATTAAACCGTTGTGAAAACACTTTGCTATTCATTTTTCACTCCTTGAAAAAATGGTGTTATGAGCCCAGTTTATTTAGGGTGTGTTTAGGTTGGTTAATCAATTCCAGACACATCCTGACCTATCAATCCCTGATCTAGCCAGTTCTTTATAACTTATTTTTTTTACAGAGAAAAGTATTTTTAATCGGAAATTGATTATTTTTAATTAGTTACGGTTTGAGTTGGTATTCAACGGTTGTTACTACACGCACTTTTTTCATGATGGCATTTTGCCTGAATCACAATTGGTGCTGATTGATTAGGCAAAGAAGGCCTTGACCGCTGGAGTTGCGGCTATGGTGTCGTTGTATCCTAGCTCGATTAATTCTCGTGTAAATTCTTTTTCAAAGAGCAAGAAGCTGAGTAAATCACCAGAGTGGTGTTGTGCGCCAAGAACATTTAGTAAAAGGCGCAACAATGCAGGCATTGTTTGATATTGTGCTTGTGCCATTGAAGCTATATTAGCACTAGGACGCAAATGCATGATTTCAATCGGGCGCCAAGGAGAACGACGTTTTTTCCATATGGACAATAATTGTGCGATATCATTCATGCGCGTTATAAGCTCAATGTCTCGATCGAGATTATCAAGAAACAGCCCGTTAAGCATATTTCCTAAAATATGAGCAAAACCAATATCGCCATTACGTAATTTTTCAATTTCTGGAAAAATGGAAAGTTGACGCGTACCTAAAACTAAAATTTTATCAACGTTAAAACGCAAGGCTCCTCGCAACGGAGCGACGAGGCCCATGCCACCATCACCAAAATGAAGGCCATCAATGTTAACAGTTGGGAAAAAAAGGGGTAATGCGCTGGATGCAAGGATGTGCTCTTTGCTTATTTCCGCACGTTGGCTAATGTGGCGTGGGTAATGCCAATCTTCAAATTGAGGTTGATGATGTTGATAGAATGAAATAGTTTGTTGCGTTTCATAACACGTACTGACCACTTCCATCGTTTCTATTTCTAAAAGGTCATTTGTAATATTTGCCTTAATTTTTTCAAAATCGATATTATCACTAATAAAATGATGAAGCGGCGTTGTATCCAGCAAGTGCCCTGATTGGCGTTGTTTCATCCACAAATAACTTAAATTGCGAATGACTGATTTTCCTAATTGATAATTACTGGAATTAAAAATTTGATCGCAATGTATGTTGCTCCACAACGTTTCTAGTTTTTCAACTCCCATTCGAAAGTCATCTGAATGTTGGGCAATGA
>CAZZGV010000005.1:0-22026 GCA_964654255.1 uncultured Legionella sp.
TTCACCATATGCTGGCAATTGAATGGCTCTAAATAAAAACCACGAACGGGAACACCATTGACGGCGGTCAAGCTTAAAATAAACAAACCGTAATGCCCATTAGACACATTCACAGGCCAAGCAACATGTTGAAATGCAGCAATTGCTTTGTCTTCTAAAATTGGGGTTATTTCTTGGTTCTCTATAGAGATACCTTTTGTATAAGAAAACACTTCTGCATTTTGCATCCTTGTTAATAGATCAGCTTCAATTGATTCATTACTGCGAATCGTAGGCATCAATGCAATCCCTCTTGCTGCTAGTTTATCTCTTAATGCTTCATGTAAAAATGCATCTAGAACTGAGTTATCTGGCCAATACTTAGTATCTATTAAAGGCATCATTTCCGGATCAAAAGCTGGACAAGGTTGAACTAATGAGAGAGCCTCAATCTGTTCGATAGTTAACATTGCTGGCTTACTGTTCATACAATGCTGACCAAAAGATGCTGGATTAGAAAGACCGGGCTCTTCTTTTTCTTCTTCTATTTCACTAAAGCTATCCTCTGACTCATCAAGCGCATCTATAAGCAACTCTTGCTCTATTTCAGTTAGCTCTTCAAAATACAAATCTCTAATATCACTTAAAAGGGTTTGGTATTTTTTACTGTTGTCACATAAAAAATCCAGCAATGTTCTTCCATCCAAATAAATTCGTACTGCTGATATACCTACACGCAAGAACGCAATTCGATAATCTCGGTATTTATATGATAATAATTTTCTAAATACCTTTGGTTTACCTGTAAGGATTTCAGTAATAGTATTGATTGACAACCGACCTAATAACTTTTCAAATTGCTCAAGTTGCCTTTTTTGCACATAACCAACAGCTTCCTTTAAAATAGCCATCTGAGCCTCTATTTTTTCAATTAGAACAGGATGGTTTTTTTTAATCCAATCAAAAATATCTCTATATCGTTCCTGCTTCTTACAAACAGTACTCAGTATGTGATTTTCACTGTCATTTTCCCGCAGTGGCATGGTAATGATCTTTGGATTGACATGACAAAGATAGATTAAAATATTTTTTAAATTACCATGCTTTAATAAGTTCCCAAAAACAGCCCTTCCATTCAAATAACTATCAAGAAGCGCCGCTAAGTGTTTATCCTCTGGATATTCGGCCTTTAAGATTTGCTCGGCATCTTTCAAAGGATACTCTTCCGCTATAAACTCATCGAAGAGAACGTATAAATCTATTAAATCATTATCATAGACCAACCGTTCTTTTCCCATTACAATTCCTCTGGTTTCACGCATGACAAAAGAGGTCATTCTACCCGTTAATCATTAACAAAATATTAACAATTTAAGGATTTTCCCTTTACGCTGCGCATCCATAGCATCATGGATGTAAGTGATAACACCTTTAAAGAAAAAACCACTAAAGACGCATACTGATAAGTAGAATGGAATAACCTTCTAACTATTGTTGTTAACCACGCTTAGCCATAGACGAAGATGCGTGTGACTGGCGATATCCATCTCGCGGGGCCTCTGTAGGATATCCGAAACCCTTGTCGGCAAGACGCTTCACTGTTTGTAGGTAACGCTCCCCCCACGTACCAGGATCGAAATTTGTCACTACAACGTTATAGTTAAGATTGATAATGGACTCAAACGCTTTGCGTTGCGCCAATTCATGGCCACCAAAAGCGACTTGTACTTCTGTTTCTGGACTCACGCCACCCGATTTTAAACGCTCTATCAAGAGATAGATCATTTTCTCAATGGTGTAATACATCCGACACATAGACATGCCCGCTGAATACATATCTTCAGCTTTAGACGTAGACAGCTTAAAGCCATGATCATGAATGCTGTAGACAAATTCTAATTCACCAGTTTCAGGTACCTTCGCTGCAGGAATGATAAGGGGAGGAGAAATAATGTCGATAGTTGGACTAACAATAAACAAATGAAAATCGGCCCAATGCCCCCATAATTGATATACATTTTGAATTAATGCAACAGGATCTTCCGCCAGTAAACGCTGACGTTGCTCTTCCATAATCGTTGCAAAATTATCAGCATCATCCGCTTTATTAGTCATTGTACGTTACTCAATTGTTTTATCTCTAAATTAAGCTTAATCTATATTTATTAAGATAATCTTAGCCCAAATTAAGTTATCAATATATAGCGCCTTCTCACAATTGCTCTATGATGTTAAGCGACGTAGATATATTTTAAAATTTGAAATCGCAAACCACTGTACCGCAGCTCGTCGTTTAAGAATTTATTTGATAAAACACCGGTGTCGTTGTACTGCATTGAAAGCAACTACCTGTGCACGCTGTTTTTTCTTGGCACTGACGAATCACGCCGCGATGAACCCAAATATCTAGCATTGGTTGCAATGCTTGTTCTTCAACATGAAACTCACGCGCAAGTTGTTGTGTGCTTACGACCCGTTCACGCTGAATAAAATCACGAATTTGTAATAGCATGGCGCCCTCCAGGCTGAGCAGCAACAAAACGAAGCGCAACAATAGCCGCAGAAATTAACATAAACACAGCGAACAGCCAGGCTATCGATTGCTGTGGATGTCTGATGAACGTAGCAAGCTGATAAAAGGTAACAGCTGCCGCGTAAGCAACCATGAGTGACCAAGCAATAGAAAACCACATCAATTGCCGACTAGCCTCTTGACGAATAGCCGCCATTGTAGAAACACAGGGGATATAGAGCAGAATAAAAAGCAAATAAGCATAGGCACCGACTTGACCATCAAAATGCTTATAAATAACACCATAAACTGATTCTGACACCTGATTCTCAGCCACACCCGCAACAATAGGATTCATTAATGCCGACCCAAGCTCTGAAATATGCGTTGGAATCGACCATAATGCCGCCTGCAAAGACCCAAAAAAATCAAAATCGGTGATTGCACTTTGAGTTAAATGCCCCATTTGGGCGTAAAGCGTATTCAATGAGCCAACAACAACTTCTTTAGCAAGCATTCCAGACAATAAACCTACCGTCGCAGGCCAGTTATCTTGATGCAATCCCATAGGAGAAAAAATAGGCGTTAACCATCGGCCTATGACCGATAAAATAGAATCGCTGCTGGCATCCCCAGCATTAATAGCCCCATGGATGGTAAGTGCATTCAACCCACCCAAAATCACACAAACAGGAATAATCAACTTTGCCGCACGTTGTAGAAAATGACGTAACCGTAATGCGGTTTCTTTTAATAGGCGCCGCAGCGATGGTTTATGATAAGCAGGTAATTCCAAAATAAGTGGTGAGGCAGGCCCACGTAGTAGTGTTTTGCGCAGTAAAAATCCGGTCAACACGGCCATTAATATTCCGATGAAATATAACGAAAAGACAATGTTCTGACCACCGGTAGGAAAAAAAGCCGCAACAAACACCGCATAAATAGCCAATCGGGCACTGCATGACATAAATGGGCTCATTAACACCGTCAGTAATCGATCTCGCTCTGAATCCAGCGTGCGTGCAGCCATAATTGCCGGAACATTGCAGCCAAACCCAACGATCATGGGTACAAATGATTTTCCAGGTAATCCTAAAAAACGCATGGCTTTATCGACTACAAAGGCCGCACGTGCCATGTAGCCTGACGTTTCTAATAATGATAAAAAGAAAAACATAGCGGCAATCACTGGAGTAAACGTCAATGTAGTATTGATTCCTTTGCCAACGCCGTTAGCAATGATTGCAATGAGCCAATTAGGCGCATGCAGCTGCTGCAATAACCAGGCGCTGCCTTGAACAAAAATTGTGTTCGTGCTGATATCAAAAAAATCCTGGAAGGCACCACCGATATTAATAGCAAATAAAAACATCACATACATAACGCTCAAAAAAATCGGTAAAGCCCAGAAACGATGTAAAACAATACGGTCCAATTTGGCGGTGAAGTGCTCACTAGAATCAGACTGCTTTTTCTGAGCCAGCATCACTATCTGATGAACAGCCTGATAGCGCGCATCTGCTATGATAATGTCTGAATCAAAGGTTGGCGCATATATCCCATATTTCTGATCGACTAAAAGAGTATCACCTTCTAAATATCTGCGGGCAAGGTATGCCGCTAAGCGCGGTTCATGGCAACGCAGTAATAATTGTTGCTCTACCTCTTTAAGACGATCATGAATAGATGCAGGAAGTGATAGACTCAATGGAGTAGCTGACGTTTTAATGGCTAAGATTGCTTGATACAACTCAGACAAGCCTTTTTTTCGATGCGCTTGTAATACGATAACCGGACATTGCAACTGTTGCGATAAAACTGCTGTATCAATAGTAATACCCCGCTGTTCCGCAATATCTGTCATATTCAAGGCAACAATGAGTGGTTTACCTAACTCTAGTAATTGACTGGTCAGATATAAATGCCGCTCCAAATGACAAGCGTCTATCACATTAATCAGAATATCTACAGAATCATACGCTACTTCGCGAGCTGTAACCTGCTCGTCTTGGCTCACACCGTCTAGAGCAGAAACAAGAGAGTAAACGCCTGGCAAGTCAGTAACTTGTATATCTTGCGAATCAAGCTCAACTATTCCAGTTTTTTTTTCAACTGTAACGCCAGGCCAATTCCCCACGCGCTGATTATCGCCAGTTAACGCATTAAATAGCGTGGTTTTACCAGAATTCGGATTGCCGACCAACATCAACTGGGTCATACGCGCTCCCATTGCAGATAACAGCTTTCTTCTTTACGTAACGTCAATGATGTTCCACGCACTTCAACTTGCACAGGACACCCCAAAGGAGCAACACGCGTCACACAAAGCTCTGCACCACGTGTTACGCCTAACGATAAAAGTTTGCGTCGGTAAAGCGCGTCAGTCTGGCCAAAATCAATCAAACGTACGCGATCTCCTGGTAAAAGATCCGTGATTTTTATCATCCAATTACAACTAGGAAAAAAACAAAGTGTAACACAAATGATAGCGAGAATCATTCTCAATTTGAATTAACAACCGCTATTAGCATCTAATTTTAACTGATACAATAAAAAATTAAATTTCCTATTTAGAGAAACATGGCTAATCGTTCATATCTGTATTCGTGCAATATTATCCCTGGATTATTAACAACACGAACCTTATTCCGCAAAGGTATTGGTGAATATAATTATGACGTGCCACTGATTTATAAAGTATTGATGTCTGGTCAACCACAAACGTGTTATTCCTTAATTTGGGACGATCCGGACCCAATAGCGCTTGTCGCAGATTATACGGAAGGCCTTGCAAGACTCACGCAATTATTAATTGAAATTACTGTTCCAATTGCTAAACCCCTAATCCTAGATGCACTCCACTTTCTTAATAACGAAGAAAATAAATCCCAATATTTTTTTCTTGAGTGTGGAGAACTTTATGCCATGAACGATCGTGCTGCTTTTAGGCAAAACATTGATCTCCTAGACGAGCTGCACTATTTATCTTCTATTACAGATTTTTCACATATTAATGAAGAGTTGCTACAGAAAACAGCTGAGCTTGAAAAAACATTTATCGAAGAAAAAGGGCTTATAGGACAAGCGCTTGATGATAAGGCCCAGCAAGAATTGAACACAATTTTACTTCAACCTTACTATGATTTAGGGCTTGGTAGCTGGTCAACTGTTTTATATTATTAGATAGCGCGCATCTACAATACATCCTAAAATGATTGCGCCTTTCGACGCTGATGACGACGTTGGTAATCTGCTGATTGCATTTCTTCTAAACGGCTAAGCGTACGCTTGAACTCCTGTAGCATCGCGCCATTTACATAAAGTTGCCGAAGGGCAACCGCAGCAGAAATTACAAGACCTATACCTCGATCATACATAACATCCACAAAATGAATCAACAATATAGCTCTTACTGTGTCATTGCTAGTCAACACAGGGATATTACTAACAAAAACAGTATCAAATCGATCTGCGATTTCTAAATAATCTAATTGACTGCGCGGCATATTACATATTACATCGAAGTTAAACCATACCGCCCGCTCACCACGTTTTACGCAAGGAATCAGCCTTTTTTGCACAGTAATATCAACGTTATCCATTACCCTGGTAGCAATAGCAGCAAACTGACTCGCTAATGCCTGCTGCGTCGTTTTATTCAGTGGAAAAAGATACGCTTGCGCTAAAGGCTCTCGTCCTAGTCGATAATCCCGTTTTTCAGCTAACGATAATACTTCACAATGTTGTTTTATGAGATGAATAGCTGGTAAAAATCGACTTCGTTGGATCCCCTCTTTGTAAAGGTCATCAGGCGCCGTATTTGAACTAGCAACTAACACCACGCCGTGAGCAAGGATGGCTTGCAGTAACTCTGACAAAATCATCGCATCAGCGACATCATGCACCAAAAATTCATCAAAGCATAACAGTCGAGTTGTTTTAGCTAAATTACCTGCAATGCGTTTCAGTGGGTTTTTTTCACCCTGTAAACGTCGCAATTGAGCATCAACTTGTTGCATAAAATGATGAAAATGAAAGCGTGACTTACGCGGCTCGGCTACATCTTGATAAAACATGTCAATTAGATACGTTTTTCCCACGCCTACAGGCCCATATAAATACAACCCCTGAGTATCTTTCAAGCGTCGCCATTTAAACCAGGAATGCTTAGAAGTAACAAGTGCATCTGCAACTCGCTGCAGATGCATAACCACATCCCGCTGGGCCGCATCATCCTCGATATCTGCTCGTTCAACCGCAGCGTTATAATGGTCAATCAGGTTCATGAAAGGCCTATTTGCTGACGAATTGTTTCTATAACACACGCTCTTAATTCAATTAATTTACCATGAAAAAAATGCCCGGTTTCTGGAAATCGTAGCAAAGGTAGGGGTGGTGAAGTATGCGCAACAAAATCAAGAACCGGCTCTAATGGTACTACTTCATCAGCATCACCATGCAAAACAACCCAAGGAGCGGGGGCTGGCGAAAACTCCATGTAATTATGTCGTTCAACTGAAGGAGCCACGGTAATGAGTAATGCATTTTTGCACTGTGCGGCAGCCCGATAAGCCACATAAGAACCAAACGAAAAACCCGCAAATAATAATTGCACACCGGGCAGCTCTTGTAACAAAAGACGCGCTAGCAGCAACATATCCTCGCTTTCGCCAATACCTTCAGCATACGCCCCTTCTGACTGCCCTACCCCTCGAAAATTAAATCGAAGACTGGCGACATTTAACTCTTTAAAAGCGCGCCCTAACGTTGTCACTACTTTGTTATTCATAGAACCACCCTGCAATGAATGCGGATGCCCCAACACAGCAATGTAACGTTTGTCTCGGTTTTCCGGAACGACCAATGCCACTTCTAATTTACCCACCTGTCCTGCAAGAAAAAAAAAGTGCTCGCCAGGGGTGTCTATTTTTTTACTAAACGCCAGTAACAAATTTTCAACCATGTCATTCTCAAACTAACCGACTAATGTATCGTTAAGACATCCTTTGCGCAATATTACTTCCATGAATCAACATATCAAAGAAATTAGCTGCTGGCAGAATACTGGAGTCTCCTGAAAAGAATCCATATCCTGCATGACATGCTCGTAAGGCATTTGCAACTATTGCAAAATCTTTACATGAACCAGGTGCTATCGCCTCAAAAAAATGTATAAACATATCCGGCAGGTATTCACTAGCGTTCGCATCTGCAGTATTCATATATTGAAATAAAACAAGCGTACCAACGCCTGCATTGAATAAACGGTGCCTTGTGAGAGAATTTGCAGTCTTAGTATTGGTTTCGATCACAGGATGTCCTTCAAGCTCTCTCTTATCAACCGACATGTCTACTTCTCCCTTATTAATTGAATGAGTTGTATCTGAGTATGTACTATAACGATACCGCACAAAACTATATACGAGTTTTAAGCGTTATTCAAAGCAAATAGATGCACAGATTAGGCTTACTCAGGTGACCTATGAACAGACTAGAATAAGCTAACAGATTATACATATTACTTGCATTTTAACCTCGGCACATTATCATTAGCCATGCATCGACTCGCTTGAGCGGTGACAACGTT
This sequence comes from uncultured Legionella sp., assembly GCA_964654255.1. GTDB lineage: Bacteria > Pseudomonadota > Gammaproteobacteria > Legionellales > Legionellaceae > CAZYME01. The sequence continues at coordinate 8,079 of CAZZGV010000005.1, forward strand.
AAATAAACATTAATTTGGAGGACTTGATCCATGCGACAGGTACCCGATATAGGCGACATGCTGATCCCCTCCGTTTGGAGGCTTGCATGAACGTGCTAGATTTTAAACTGAAAAAAGATCAGCAAACAAAAATAACCGTACTAACCTGTTATGACTACCCTTCAGCATGCACAATTGCTGAATCAGATGTGGATTGCGTTTTAGTCGGTGATTCTGTTGCAATGGCTGTTCATGGGCACGACAGCACCTTGATGGCCACCATGGACATGATGGTTTTACATACAGCAGCTGTTGCTCGTGGAATAAAAAATCAATTCTTAATCAGTGACCTCCCTTTTCTTTGCCACCGCGCATCTCTGCATGACACCGTACAAAATGTTAAACAATTATTACAAGCCGGTGCTCATGCAGTAAAAATTGAAGGAGGTGATGATGACGTATACAAAACTATCGAGCATTTGGTTACATCAGGTGTGCCAGTAATGGGCCATATTGGCCTTACTCCACAATCTATTCGTCAATTAGGCGGTTATCGGATACAAGGCAAAGAACAAGAGCAAGCCGCAATATTGCTCCAACAAGCCGCACGTTTAGAAGCTGCTGGATGTTTTTCATTAGTCATTGAATGCGTGCCTACTCCGGTCGCAAAAATGATTACGGATGCTCTGACCATTCCAACGATTGGAATAGGCGCAGGTGTTGAAACAGATGGCCAAGTTCTGGTCTGGCATGACATGTTAGGATTACAAACCACATTCAGGCCTCGCTTTGTAAAACAATTTGCTCAAGGAAAAGAACTATTACTTAGCGCTATCAATACCTATGTTGAGCAAGTAAAGACAACACAATTTCCCACCATAGAACACGCCTACTGAGAGAATAAATGCAAATTTTTAATAACATGAATGAATGGCAACGTTTTCGTAAGACATTGCCACTCAATTTATCGCTAGGCTTTGCTCCCACAATGGGAAATTTGCATGTTGGCCACGCGTCATTATTTGCTGCAAGCCAGCAAGAAAATGACCGTACCATCACAAGCCTATTTATCAATCCAACACAATTTAATCGAATCGATGATTTCACCCACTACCCGCGAACCCTAGAACAAGATCTGGAACTACTCGCGCAATCAGGAGTTGACTATTGTTTGCTCCCAGATGAACAAACAATATATGCCGATAATTATCGCTATCAATTACAGGAAAATAATCGTAGTCTATTAATGGAAGGCCAGCACCGGCCTGGACATTTTACTGGCGTATTAACCGTAGTAATGAAACTATTGAGCCTAACCAAGCCCCATCGTGCTTATTTCGGCGAAAAAGATTACCAGCAATGTGAATTGATTCGTGACATGGTCGCTGCTTTTTTCATGGATATTGACGTTGTTTGCTGTCCTACCATCCGCGAGACCAGTGGTCTTGCTTATAGCTCACGTAACAATCGATTAACAAGCGAGCAACGGGTTATTGCTGATCAATTTGCAGGTATTTTCCATCAAGCACATGTCCCGCCAGAACAACTCATTGCCGAACTCAAAAAAACAAATATCGATGTCGAATACCTTGAGGAACATGAGGGCCGACGCTTTGTGGCCGTGAAAATCGGGGATATTCGATTAATAGATAATTACGCGATCCGTTAAATTTCAAATGACTGATAACATGGGACATGGCTTTATTTTATGCTACCATGTTTTTTTTGTTAACAGATAGCATCATGCGCTCACGATTTATTGGTGGAATTCTTCTAATTGCAGGCACGTCCATTGGTGGTGGAATGCTTGCCTTGCCAGTGGCTAATGCAGCAACCGGCTTTTGGCAGTCATCTATTTTTTTATTATTATGTTGGCTGTTAATGACGCTTGGTGCGTTTTTTATTCTAGAAGTCAATCTCTACCTGCCTCCAGGTAAAAACATGGTTTCCATGGCTGCCGCCACACTAGGAGCACCCGGGTTACTCGCTGCTTGGCTAAGTTATATGCTGCTACTTTACACACTACTGTCCGCATACATTTCGGGCGGTACCGATGTGCTAGGTGGGTTATTACAACAATTGAACATATATACTGGCGCATGGCAATTAACCACACTATTTACATTGGTATTTGGGCTTATCGTCTATGGTGGTATCCATCAAGTTGACATGCTTAATCGCACACTCATGTTTGCTAAATTAGGGATTTATTTTATTCTTGTGTTGTTCATTGCTCCTTCTATTCACATTACCAATTTTCAAGGCGGAAATAGTTCTTACCTAGGCAGCTCTATCATGCTTTTAATCACGTCATTTGGTTTTGCGATTATTGTTCCGAATTTGCGTGACTATTTTAATGATGATATTAAAAAATTAAAAAAAGTAATACTAATAGGCTCCCTTATTCCTTTGTTGTGTTATGTAGCCTGGGATGCAGTGATTATTGGTAGTCTGCCTTCTAACGGGCATCATGGTTTAATCGCATTAATGAACGATCCTCATGCCACTAGTTCATTAGCTGCTATGTTATCAACTACAGTAAATAATACGTTCATTAGCTCATTGTTCAATTTTTTCACCTCGATTTGCATGCTTACCGCTTTTCTTGGCGTATCACTTTGCCTTATTAGTTTCTTGAGTGACGCACTTAAAATGAATCAGCAAAGTGTCCAAGGATTAGGATTGTTTCTTTTAACCTTTCTTCCCCCATTGCTTATCGTTTTATATTATCCAGGTGCTTATATTCATGCTTTAAACTATGCAGGTATTTTTTGCGTTATTCTTTTGCTATTACTACCTGCTCTGATGTCTTATTTTGGTAGAAAGCGTTTTGCCTGCGTATTTGTTGTTCCAGGAGGAAAGGCCTGCCAGCTGCTAGTTATTTTTTGTTCAATATTTTTACTTTTTATGGCGATATAGAGAGAGTGCAATGCCAAATTCAAAGCTAATAGGTGGAATCTTATTAATTGTCGGCACATCAATTGGTGGCGGCATGTTGGCTTTGCCAGTATCAACGGCAGCAGCAGGAATGATAAATTCGATCGTTTTCCTCATGTTGTGCTGGCTAGTCATGACAGTTGGTGCATTTTTGGTTCTTGAGGTCAACTTGCGCTTACCCCGAGGCAGTAATATGGTTTCCATGGCAAAAGCAACTCTCGGATTACCCGGGCAAATTATCGCGTGGATTACCTATCTTTTTTTACTTTACACCTTACTAGCTGCTTATATTTCTGGCGGTAGTGATGTATTTAATGGTCTATTGCAACGAGCACATATTTTTTTACCCAGCTGGGCAACCTCTTTGTTATTCACTGCATTATTCAGCTTTATTATATACAGCGGGATTCGCGCCGTTGATTATGTTAATCGTGGTTTAATGTTTGGCAAACTTGGCGTTTATTTATTATTGGTTATTATCATTAGCCCACATGTTGATGTTGCATCATTGCACGGAGGATCAGTTCGGGCAATTACAGGCAGCTTAATGATTTTACTTGCCTCATTTGGCTTTGCATCGATTGTTCCTAGCTTACGTGACTACTTTGAAGATGACGTTCCTAGCTTACGTAAAGTCATTTTATTAGGCTCGCTTATCCCACTTCTTTGCTACATCGTTTGGAATGCTGTAATTATGGGCGTTGTAGCACGTGAGGGAGACCAAGGTTTACTTGCACTCATGACCAGTGAGCGTCCAACTAGCGGCTTAACTGATGCGTTAAGTAACGTGGTACAAAGCCAATGGATTACCGGGTTTTTTGGATTTTTTACGTCTATTTGCATGATCACTGCATTTCTCGGTGTATCGCTAGGTTTATTTGATTTTCTAGCCGATGGCTTAAAACTCAAAAAAGCCGGCTCACAAGGCAAGGCGATACTATTACTGACTTTTTTACCACCATTAGCCGTGGTTTTAATCAATCCTGGCATTTACCTACGAGCGTTTAGTTATGCAGGAATCTGTTGTGTTGTTTTATTATTGCTACTACCAACAGCTATGGCGTGGCGTGGACGCAAGGCCGACACAACGGGTAGCAGCATCATTCTTGTCCCCGGGGGGAATTTTTGTTTAGGAATCATGGGTGTTATTGCGATTTTTTTATTGATGATTGCAGTGTAACGATAACAACCCCGAGGAGTGCTTGATTAAAAACTGACAGCAAAACTGCTCCAGCCAATTTTAAACAATCACTCCTACTGCTATTCAGTTACCCCATCCATGTTTCCAATTTAGTCCGGACTAATTTTTTAGTGGCCCGGATACTAAAGATATCTTCAATATCCATAAACTCAGGCCACACAGTTTGTAATCCAACTAGCGTTTGATAACCCAACGTTACATTGGTAGCTAATAATTTATCAATTAACGCACCAAAAAGCACATTGGGAGACCACGTTGCGGCTTGAGTACTTTGCGGCAAACCTTGCAACATAGATTGAAACACCTGCTTGAAAGCACCATTAATTAATTTTGGCACCGCTATATCACCATCAAAGATGCGATGATCAGCGCTAACTGAAACAGGTAACATATCTTTAGGCTCAAAACTATTTGATAGATGGCTCCATACTAATTTACGCTCCACGGTCATTAATGTAAGTTTAAGCCCCTCTTGCTTACGTAATGGAGAAATCGCTTGTGAATAACCACACATACCAATATTGCTCAATGACACTACCGGAGCTCCTGGTATCGGGTAAGGATAAGCATCATGCGCATAATCGTAGAGGACCTTATCTAGATTACGTTTAAGTGCTGGATATTTTGCTTCCATCTGCTCACGCTTTTTATAGCAATAGGCCATCATTTGTATGACTCGACGAATTTTACTAGCTACCTCAAGCACGGTCATTTCATGGCAATCTTTAAATAGAATATTGCCTACATGCCCATTACAATCAGGAAGCTTAACAACAATAGCTAAATACACCTGATCACTTTGATACATTTTGTTATTACTAAGAAACATACGAAAAGAAGAATCTTCTGTTAAAACTTGGCTGGTTGCCTGCATCATAAGTGTTGTTAAGGTTTCTGGAGGGAATTTTTTCTCAAAAAAACCAAGGCAACTTACATCCAGATCAAATTGACCGTTCATCGTTGGATTACCAGGGGCGCCCCACTGTGTCATAAAAAATTTTCTGGTCGGCGTCATTTCAATTTCAGTATTGTACTGACTATACGCGTGCAATTTTTCAAAGAAATTTTGGCTCATCTGCATCATAAAACGCCATTGCTCGCTTGGAATCATGTTGATTTTTTTGAGCTGTTTAGTGTGCTTTTCATGCATTGACTGGATAAGCGCTTGGGTTGCAGGCGTGCCTAATAATTCGCTGAGTGCTAGGATATATTTAGGCTGTGATAGAATATTCGTTAGCAATTTATCCTCAAGCTCATTAAGTTTTTTACGCATAATAGCTTTATTTGGAAGACCTACTTCGCGGTATAAATCCGCCTCGCACACGTGGCGATGCTCATCTTCCAGAATAGCTGCAAATACATTGGGAGCAATATTTTGCTGATACAAACTGTTAAACACTTCTTCAATCCAACCCTCCGCAACTAAGTTAAGCATAACCACGCCTATTTTTGGACAATCTTCATTGCGAATATAATCACAGAGTAATTCGATATTTTTATTATAGGTAGGCGGCGAACGATAAGGCGCACATAACATGTATACAATTTTAGTAAAAACTAATCCATGAAAAATTTCATCTAATAATTGCTGACGCATTTGCTGTTTAAAGAGCGGCGTTGACATTTTATCTTCAAATTTTAATGGAACTTGAATGGCCAATACCTCTAACTGAGCCAATAAAGAAAAAGTATAAATATAGAGGAGTTTATCGGTTTTTATTTCAAAGGGCAGGCCATCTTTAAACAAGTCATCTAATCTGGATTTAATGAGCACTTTTTCTTCTTGATTGATTTTGTTCCAGCCCTCAAGTATCCATTTTTCTGCACCCCATAAGGGTGTTAGCAATTCATTAAGCTCATCCATGATCATACTCATAAAAACTGAAGTTAAGCATCATAACTAGCGGGTATAGATAGCGTCAAGCGTCACCACGAGGTACCATATATCTAAATAAACATAGCAACCACTTTTGATGAGTCGAATCAAACCATTCCTAAAATGGGCCGGAAATAAATACCGTTGTCTTGACCATATTCTGTCGTCATTACCTACAGGGCAGCGACTAATCGAGCCATTTACCGGCTCCGCAGCCATATTTATGAATGCTGAGTACCCTAACTATCTATTAGCCGAAGAGAATAATGACTTGGTGACGTTATTTCGTTTTTTACAACAAGAAGGCGAACCATTTATAGCGTATTGCAAAAAATTATTTAACCCTACTAATAACAGTAGCTCACAATACTATTTGCTAAGAGAACTGTTCAATACGTGTAGTGAGCCTAGACAACGCGCTGCATTATTTTTATATTTAAATCGCCACGGTTACAATGGCTTGTGCCGTTACAATCAAAAGGGCATCTATAATGTTCCTTTTGGCCGCTATAAAAAGCCCTATTTTCCTTACTTAGAAATGCAGCATTTTCACAAAAGAAGCCAATGCGCCTCATTCATTCATAGCGATTTTCGTCAAACATTTACCGAGGCTCAGCCTGGTGATATTATTTATTGCGACCCACCTTACGCCCCTCTCGCTCAACATAGTAATTTTTCTGCATATACAAATAAAAAATTTGGTGAGCAAGAACAAATTATACTTGCTGAATTAGCAAGATCTGCTGCAAATAAAGACATCACCGTTATTATTTCCAATCATGATACCGAGTTTACTCGCCATCACTACAAAGATAGCACCATCAAATCCTTTCCGGTAAGGCGATCAATCAGCTGCCATGCTGGAAATCGAACAATGGTACAAGAATTATTAGCTGTTTTTAAATAACGTATGCGGATAACGCCGGGACATGATCGCCCCAGCAATCTCATTATTTTAATGAAGGGGTTGACGATGATCTTTCAAAAAAAATGCGACAATTGCCACAAAAAGAAGCGAAATCGGCAAAATAGATAATGCGATTTGATAATCTACAATACTGTAAATATACTCTCCATCAACCATATGACTGTCACCAAACATATCCAATAATTTACCAACCAACGGCTGAAAAATTACACCACCCAACGTGACGAGCATGTTCGTTGCAGCAAATACGGTGCCCGACAACTGTGCGCCACTGTTTTCCTTCGCCATGATAAATACAATAAGCTCAGTTCCACTGAATACGCCATAAAAGAACAGTAATAAACACAAAACACTATAGGACAAACCTGGGCAATATAAAATGATACAGATGCAAACAAATGAACACATTGCACCAACCACCAAAGGTAAAACTCGACGCCTACTCCAATCAGACAAATACCCTGCAATAGGTGCACCAACCGCCCAACCAAGAAATAAACACGAGATAGCTTTTGCTGCATCAACTTTATTTAAATGATGAGCATGCTCAAGATACGTTTTACCCCATAACTCACCAAACACAGAAAGTGAGGCATAAAGACATGCACCTACAAATCCAATCAACCAGACTTGTGGCGAAACCAAAACCTTAACAACATTTTTAAAAAATTCAGGCAATGGTTGCTTTTTCAACTGCACATTACTCGGGCCGTCACGAACTATAAAGAAAATGAGCATAGTAAGTATTGCACCAATGACCACCATCATCGATAACACATAGGGTAGCCCCATAGAAGCACTTAACTCCGTCACTTTCACTTCGCCATAAACAAGACCTAACATCCCCAGTGTGGTTATCAATCCAGCGATTAATGAAAAAAACCGCAATGGTAACCAATGCAAGGCTAACGACAACACACCAACAAACGCAAACGAGGATCCAAAACCAACTAAAAATCTGCCGCTGCCAACCGTTATCATTGACGATGAATATGAAAACATAAAGGAACCAATCGTACAACAAAGGCAAGCAAACGTTAACAAACGACGCGGACCAAAGCGATCCATTAACATACCTACCGGCATTTGCATTGGTGAATATGCAAAATAATAAAACGCGGAGAGCTGCCCAAAAGTCGATGCAGAAATATGGCCAAAGGCAGCGCTCAATTCACTTTGTAATGCACCAGGAATAATTCTCAGTACAAATTCATAACAGTAAAAGAACGCACCAATAGCACAAACAAAAGCACCAAATAACAATTGGTGCCGCTTTGATAAATTAAGTCCTAGCATTGGATTCTGCATGAGCGTAAGTTTCTCTGAGGAAAAACGTAAGAATAGCGGCGATAATAATACCAATCGGAATAATTGATAAAGCAAACGTGTAATCAGCTGCTGTGTATAATTGCTGCAAATTACCTGCAGCTATCACATCGGCTGATGTTGTTAAGGACTCCCTTTGAATAAGACTCCAATCCAACAACCGTCCAATAAGCGGTTGTAAAAGCATAGCTCCCAACATCACAATCATGTTAGTCATTGCAATCGCAGTGCCTGCCGCTTCTTTAGGACTTACTTCACGACCAACCGCAAAAACAATCGATTGAACGCTATAAAGCAATCCTAATAAGAACATAAGAATACTTAAATGTACTGTGCTCAAACCTGGCAGATATAGAATCATCATCATAACAATCGCAGCACCGGTTGCCCCAAGAAACATAGGCAGTTTACGTCGCTTAATTTTGTCTGATATATAACCCATTAATGGGGCACCAATAGTAAACCCCAAAAACAATACCGAATTACACAAACTCGCATCTGATAGCGTTAATCCTTGCGCATGCCGTAAATAAGGGATACCCCATAATTCGGCAAACACAGTGGTAGGCAAATACACCAAACAACCATACGCACCATTAATCCAAATTTGTTTATTGCGTATGATAATGCCTAAATCAATCATACTTTTTCTAAAACTATCTACCGTACCACTCTGTTTTTGCTGCCGTTTAGTATCACGAATACCAAACCACAACACAAAAATCAGACCGATACCGAATATAGCAGTAAAATTAACCGTTTGTTGCCACCCCATCAAAATGACCATATGCCCTAGCAAATTATCGCCAATCATCGCGCCAATTGTACCTAGTGCCGTTGCCATACCAGCAACCATCGCCAATTTGTTCTCTGGCAACCAAATAGTGGCAAGTTTTAACACGCCAACAAACGCAAACGCCGAACCTAGCCCCACCAAAAATCGACCAGCAGCAGCTACACTAAACAAAAAGGTATCAGCAAACATGAATGTCCCAGCCACACAAATAAGGCATGCTATAGTCAATAACCGTCTGGGACCAAAGCGATCCATCAACACGCCAACTGGCAACTGCATAGGCACATAAGCATAGTGATAATAGGCCGACAAGAGACCAAATCCTGTCGCTGACAAATTAAAATGTTGGCGTAACGATGTTTCCATCACACTAGGTGATATACGCAAAAAATACTCGTAAGAGTAAAATATGGCGCCAAGTGCACAAATCAACCAACCAACCAGCGCGTATCCTTTATTGTTTTTAATAGGCAAGGCAAGCTCCTCAACGTATTGGGTTAAGCATAATTTTTAACTATTAAATGCTATGTACTAGCACCGACCCGGCTGACCCCACTCGCAATCGCAGCCTTTGCTACGGCAAGAGGAACTCGCTCACGTAAGCGAGGATCGATCGGCTTAGGAATAATATAGTGTGCACCAAAATCCCAATTATTAACACCAGGATAATTGTCTTTTACTTCCTGAGGAACAGGTTCATGAACGAGCTGTCGAATTGCCTCAACCGCAGCTATTTGCATAGCTTGGTTAATACAAGTAGCACGCACATCTAATGCACCACGAAAGATATAAGGAAAGCACAATACATTATTAACTTGATTTGGATAATCACTACGCCCTGTAGCAATAATCAAATCATCACAACACTGTATAGCCAACTCTGGCTTAATTTCCGGATTCGGATTGGATAACGCAAAAATGATTGGTTTAGGCGCCATTAATTTTAATAGCTCAGCATTCAACAAATCAGGCTTTGCAACACCAATAAAAATATCTGCGTCGACCAAGGCATCTTCTAATGTTCTACAGTCCGTTGTTCGTGCAAATGCAAATTTATACGCATTTAAATCTTCTCGTCCTGCATGAATCACGCCTTTGCTATCAAGCAAGAGCATATTCTTTTTATCAGCCCCTAATGCAACCAATAAACGCATAGAGGCAATACCTGCAGCACCTGCACCAATGCAAACAATGCGTGCTTCAGATAGTTTTTTGTTCTGTAACTCCAATGCATTGAGTAAACCAGCAGCAACTACAATAGCAGTGCCGTGCTGATCATCATGAAAAACAGGTATTTGTAATTGCTCAATCAGGGCCTGTTCAATTTCAAAGCATTCTGGTGCTTTGATATCTTCTAAATTAATACCACCAAATGTTGGTGAAATACTTTTAGCAGTGGCAATAAATGCTTGAGGGTCATCAGCGTCTACTTCAATATCAAAAACATCAAGATTAGCAAAGCGCTTAAATAAAACTGCTTTACCTTCCATAACTGGTTTACTTGCTAACGCACCAACATCACCTAAACCAAGAACTGCTGTACCATTCGTCATCACCGCAATTAAATTGCCTTTAGCCGTGTATCGATAAGCATCTTCTGAATTTTCAGCAATAGCCAACACCGGTTCAGCAACACCCGGGGTATAGGCAAGCGACAAATCATCCTGAGAATTGGTGGATTTGGTCACATACACACCTAATTTTCCAGGCGTAGGAAATTCGTGATAATGCAACGCGCGTTGTTTTAAAATATCGTCATCCAAAATATTTAACCTCTAGTTCAGTAATAGCCAGCCACTCTCAGGAAGGGCCTTAAGATAGCGCTCGTAAGAGTATCAAAAAAAATCATATAGGAAAATATAAAAAATGAACAGCTGAAATGAACAAAAAAGGCGCATATTTACTGCGCCTACTTTTTAATTCTTAATACAGCGATTACTATGGCTTACCAACCACTTAGGCTGTGCCACGAGTTTTATATCGATCACGGAATTTCTGTACACGACCACCGGTATCAACTAGCTTTTGTTTGCCAGTATAAAAAGGGTGACAATTCGCGCAAACTTCAATAGTTAAATCATTACACAACGTTGATCGCGTTTGAAATACGTGCCCACAACTGCACGTTACGTTGATAGTCTCATAATCAGGATGGATCGAAGCTTTCATAATACCTTCTCTTTAATTGGAACAACAAGCAGTATTACCTAATCAATGCTAGGCATGCTTGCTCAATAAACACAAAGACGCGAAACGATACCAGAAATGGTTATTTAAATCAAATTTAAAATTGTCAAATTTCATCTAATCATAATGAGATTGGGATGTGAGCTGGAAGGAGATTGAGCGATATGACCACGTTAGGCGGGATGACCCCACATATTTTATCAGCTAGGCACGGGATCATCTCTCTCTTGCTCTTTGTTTTTACTGCTTGATTCACTAGTCTGGCCAAGTTCTTCATTGGGAACATCGGGGAGATTTAAAGGAACATGATCAGGCGTATCAGGAAATTGATACTCATCACCACTTATCGAATCAGGCGCAGCATCCATTTTTACAGGTATACGGTCAAAATCCTCACTGGACTGCTCAAGCTCAGGAGCCTCAGAAAATTGAGCATTACTTTCATCACTAGGTACATCAGCTGACTCCTCCGCTCCAGCTTGCTCGCTTAGTTCAAGCGTTGGCACTTTAGACGAGGGATCATTATCAACCGTAGGTTGATTCTCTAATTGAACATCGATACTAGACGGCAATGGTGATCGGATATTTAACATATTTAAAGTATTTTGTGCGTTTGCCACTGCCTGTTGCATAACCAATGCTGACTTAGGCGTCTCTTTACCCATTAATTTATCTAATAATGGATTTTTTTTAATACTTAAAATATCCATATCTCTCTGACTTACTTGCAGAATAGCGCCTACATTTGTCAAAGATTGTTGGATCCTTTTATCTAGCCCAGCTCTAGAATCGTCGCGGCTGAGATTAGAATCGTTGTCTCTTATTCTCTCTATTTCTGCTTGTACAGCAGCGATTTTGTTATTGACTATCTCTGTTTTTATTTGACTAATTGCTCCTTTGTCTTTATCTAATCGCTTCGCCTCCTTATCCAAATCGCTAGACAATGTCTCTAATACCAATAAGATTGTGGCTGATTTTTGTTGATAGGCGTTGGTAGCCTGCTCAGTAAGCTCACGATCTTTTAAGGAATCCCCCAGGTTTGGTAAGTTTTTAGGTTCATATTTAAACATCCCAGCAGGTTGTCCAAAGCATGGAGCCTCAACCTCCAACGAATCCATTTTTGCCACTTTATCTGAGGTAACATACCCTGAATGATACGGATCGACATGAACTATTTCACCTACAGAGTGCGAAGGAATAGGTTTAAGCGTAGAAGAAACTAACATATGACTGATGGGACTATCGTAGGAAGCCTCTGGAAGAGCCTTTAAATTGTCCAGCGCCACGTGAAAGTGATGGTCCAAACAAATGTCCACAGCTGTTATATAGCGGGCTCCATCTGGAGTATCTCGGTGTACAAGATTATTAAAAGTAAACGATGACTCTCCTGCTTCAGTACGAATCCCCGGTGGAAGTGAGGCGGTTGATTGTCCGTCCAAAACAGGAAATTTTCCTGGCAGCCCGATAGATGCCGGTCTTTCATAGAGCACATCTATAGACGATGTGTAAGACTTCACAATAAGTTGCGTACGAGGAGTTTCACCGCCAGTAATGTGTGGGGTTACATTCATTACCTGCCCTGAAGGGGTTTGCACTGCAAACGAACCAAGGACTAGATTTACATCAGGACGTGTAGCAACAGACTTTTCCACACTATCTACAACCGACTCAAACTCTTTGATAGACAAAGGCTCTTCTGTGTAAAAAAAGAATTCAGGAGTACTAACACGTGTTATGTTGGTAGTTGTTAGAGTAGAGGGCTGTGGTGGGCTACTTTCTAAGGCTTTGTTAACTAATTCACACGCGCGGGCAATGAGTCGTTTGGTCGTATCTTCACGTTCCGCTGCTGTTTGTGCGGCCCCTCGATTTCCTGCATTTGCTGCTTCCCCTGTGGGAGCGACTGTAAAATCAACAGGTGACCATAAAATGTCATGTATTGTGATATTTTTCATACAATACCCCTGTTACGTAGCCTGGACTAACACCATAGATGACTTAACCTATTCATTTATAAATATAGGTCACACCAACCACGTTTGCAATTTTCAGCCTTTTATAACAAGAATAAACGCATCTAATATTTGAACATTAAAGGGCATTTCTTTGATTCTATTTACGACAACCTGTCTGATTAAGAGCAACACGGGCTATTTCTTCCATTTCAACCACATTGGTTATTTTGTTGCCATGCACATAAATAGCAAGCTCGGGAAGTTCTCTTTTAAGGCCAAATAAAGCCAACATCCCGTCTCTGCCAATTTTATTTCTCTGTAGTCCAATTTCCTTCAAACTATGAAAACGATGCAAAGCTTCTGCTAAGATTATGGCACCTTGATCAGTAAGGTTATTCTCATCTAAAGAAATTACCTGAATATCAGCAGGCAATTTTTTACTTATTTCTTCAATTTCAGCATCATTTATCTTCAGATTTATTAATCTAATGGCTCGGGTATCCTTCACACCATCTATTAATTTTTGCACCTCAGCCCTCATATGTCCTCCGAAAACATCAGCATTGATCTTATTAACCCACACTCTGGAAACATCTAACTTACGTTATAAGTGTAGATTGCCAATTGCTATAGTTCAAAATTAATCCGTCTTCATGTCGTTCGCAAAGACGACCTTCAATTACATAGTACCGCTTTTAATTTAAACATCTATTGGATACCGCGGTCCGTAGGCGCCAGTTGAGTTGTCAACAAAGCCTAATAACGT
>CAZZGV010000006.1:0-20017 GCA_964654255.1 uncultured Legionella sp.
AGGATTCTGGTCATTATCTTTTGTTTGCTTCTTAACTCCTGTTTGGTCGGCCCACATTATAAAGAGCCTCTAAAGCCAACTGCGCAGTCTTGGAAAAAAAACAACTCGGTAGTTAAAACAGCCTCAACTCAACATGCAACGTGGTGGAACGTTTTTGAAGATCCAACGCTTACTGCTTTAATTCATCAAGGCTATCAAAATAATTTAACCCTCCAAAGCGCAGCCGTACACGTATTACAAGCTAGAGCACAACTTGCACAATCCGTTGGTGGGCTTTTCCCTCAACAGCAAGCCTTGGTAGCCAACTATACCTACAACCGTATTGGCGGAAGCTCACTACAAACGGTATTACCTTCCAATTTTAAAACCGCATTACTTGGGTTTTCAGCCACATGGGAAATTGATTTTTGGGGCAAATACCGACGTGCGATTCTCGCCAATGATGCGGCCTTTCTTGCATCGTTTGCTGCTTACGACAATGCATTGGTCACCCTTGTCGCTGATATTGCCACAGCCTACGTAGATATCCGCACCAACGAGGAATTAATAGCCATCACGCGTAAAAATATTGACGTACAACGCACCGGGTATGACATCGCAAAAGCTCGCTTCAATGCAGGAGAAACCAGTTTACTAGACGTGCAACAAGCCAAGACGGAATTATTTCAAACAGAAGCTATCTTGCCACGATACATCAGTAATTTACAACGGCAAAAAGATGCGCTGGCCGTGTTACTGGGTACAACCCCTGATAACATTGATTGCTTACTGGTCAAGAAAAAAGGCATACCGAAAGCACCACCTCATATCGCCGTTGGTATCCCTAAAGAAACACTAGTACAACGCCCCGATATTTACCAAGCCCGCATGCAAGCTATTGCGCAATCTGAAATAATTGGTGCCACCAAAGCCAATCTTTTCCCGTCATTCTCACTCGTAGGATCATTTGCTTTTGCAGCAAATACAATCAATGGCCAATCAATTAGTGACCTTTTTAACTGGTCAAATAGAAACGTTACCGCGGGACCTACTGTAAATTGGCCGCTTCTTAATTATGGCCAAATCACGAACGCGGTGCGTGCGCAAGATGCTGTTTATCAACAAGCCATTTTAAATTACCTTAATCTTGTCTTAAAAGCACAACAAGAAGTTCAAGATAACATCACCCAATTTATTGAAGCAAAAAATGCTGAGCGCCTGCTCACTATCGCCAATAATTCTGCTATCAAATCCACACAATTGTCCCTCACACGTTATAGGGAGGGCGAATCTGATTATACGCCAGTCCTAGACTCAGAGCGTCAACAATTACAAGCACAAACATCATTAACCAATGCCAAAGGCGATATTCCTAAAGCATTAATCGCACTATACCGCGCGCTAGGTGGTGGATGGCAACTTCATGGGTGCAATGATATTGTGCCATTAAACATTAAGCATCAGATGGCTGCTCGAACCAACTGGGGAACATTACTTAAGCAACAAAAACATGAACCCGCAGCAACAAAAGTGCAGCGAGCAAAAGAACGTTATTTACCAACATGGTGATAGGATGACGAGAGAAAAACGAACTAAATTATTTAAAATAACAATTATTGGGTTAGTTGCGGCTTTCCTTTTGAATAATATCGTCAAACACGTTACGCATAAAACACAAACACCACCAGCACCACCTGTTGTTATACAAAAACCAATCTCCATGAAAATTACAAATTACGTCACACAAACTGGGACGGTTGTAGCATACAATTCTGTCAATTTGGTTGCTCGCATCGAAGGTTACTTAGAGAAAGTAGAATTTACCGATGGTACCTTTGTCAAAAAAGGCCAAGAGTTATTTTTAATTGAGCCGCTGCCCTACATGGAAAAATGGAAAGAGGCCCAAGCTATTGTTGCCGCACAACGAGCATCCTACAACTACACCAAATCAGAGTTCGCACGTCAGCAAAGGATGTATAAGCAAAATGCTACTTCGCTTAATAATGTTGAAAAATGGTCTGCGCAAACAGATGTCGTGAAGGCAGAGATTGATAAAGCCGTAGCAAATGCAGCCGTCGCTGGCATTAACTATGGATATACACACATCCTAGCCCCATTTGATGGCCGCATAGGCCGGCATCTTGTTGACCCAGGTAATTATGTTGGAAATGGTAAAGCGACCAATTTGGCAACCATTGAACAACTTGACCCGATTTATGTGTACTTTAATCTTAATGAGCTGGATTTAATTAAAGTACGTGAAATAGCCCGCAGTCACGCATTTAACCCCAAAAACATTGCTGACATTCCCGTTGATGTCAAAATGCAAAATGAATCGGATTTTATACACAAAGGTAAACTTAACTTCGTAAATACCGGCCTTAATGCATCAACCGGCACCATGGAATTTCGAGCACTCTTATCCAATAAAGATCATGCATTATTGCCAGGATTCTTTGTGCAAGTTCGTGTTCCTACCTCAAATCCAGCTGAGCAATTAACCGTACCTGATACGGCAATCCAGTATGATCAAATAGGCGCCTATATCTTGACGGCCGATAAAAATAACGTGGTTATTGTAAAACGCGTAGTAACCGGCGCATTAAAAGACGAAGCACGCGCCATTATTAAAGGACTAACAGCAAAAGATAATGTCATTATTTCTGGCATACAAAACGCCATACCTGGCAATCACGTTACGCCTGTTCAACCTGGGACAAAAGCATGATTTCTGAATTTTTTATTGATCGCCCAGTATTAGCGAATGTTATTGCTCTATTTTTAGTTTTTGTAGGGCTGATTGCCATTGCTATTTTACCGATTTCCCAATATCCAGCCATTGTGCCTCCCACCATACAGGTCTCTACCAATTATCCTGGCGCAGATGCAAAAACCCTCATTAAAACAGTGGCACTGCCAATTGAGCAACAAGTCAATGGCGTGGAAAATATGTTGTATATGCAATCCACCAGCAATGACAATGGCTCGTATAATTTAATTGTTACGTTTGCGATCGGAACCGACCTAAATCTAGCACAAATGTTAGTACAAAATCGTGTGCAAGGAGCAATGGCTCAATTGCCTCAAGCTGTGCAACAACAAGGCGTTTTAACACAACAAAAATCAACGGCTATTCTGCAATTTATTACATTAACAGCTGAGCATGATGAGTACGATGGCTTGTTTCTTAATAATTACGCGACAATTAATATGCAAAATGAGCTAGAGCGATTACCTGGCGTTGGTAATGTCACAATTTTTGGAACCGGCTCATATGCAATGCGTATATGGCTTGACCCTAAAAAAATGTATGCATTTTCATTAAATCCTCGTGACGTGCTTGAAGCAATTAGTAACCAAAATAAAGAAATTTCAGCCGGACAAATTGCCTCGCCACCAACGTCAGGCCCACAACCCTATCAATTAACAGTCAACGTTCCTGGCCAACTTGCTGATGCTGACGCATTTGCTGACATCATTATAAAAACCATATCTACCGATCCGAATCAAAACGCTAATAACAACTCTAGCGCACAAATCGTGCGCATTCGTGATGTGGGTCGAGTAGAACTAGGCTCATCAAGCTATGATCAGCTCTCTAAATTAAATGGTAAACCTACCGCCGCTATTGGTATTTACCAACTGCCAGGCGCCAATGCACTACAAGTTGCTGACGATGTGCGGAAAACCGTTGCAAAAATGGCAAAAAAATTCCCTCCTGGCTTACAATATTCAATCCCTTTTGATACCACAATGTTTGTCACCGCATCAGTAAATGAAGTCTATAAAACACTATTTGAAGCAGGGATTTTAGTCCTTATCGTTATTCTCGTTTTTTTACAAAATTTACGCGCCACCTTAGTGCCAGCAACAACCGTGCCGGTCACCATTATTGGTGCATTTATCGCTATGTGGGCATTAGGATACAGTATTAATTTACTCACCCTATTTGCGTTAGTCCTTGCTATTGGGATTGTTGTGGATGATGCAATTGTGATTGTAGAAGGCGTTTCCCAACACATTGAACGCGGCAGCTCACCAAGACAAGCGTCCATTGATGCGATGAAAGAGCTCTTAGGCCCTATATTAGGAATTACCTTGGTGTTAATGGCCGTATTTGTTCCAGCAGGCTTTATGCCTGGATTAACAGGGGCAATGTATGCTCAATTTGCATTAGTCATCGCGGCGACTGCGTTTATTAGTGCTATTAATGCAATGACCTTAAAACCGACTCAATGTGCATTGTGGCTCAAGCCCATCGATTCAAACAAAGAAAAAAATATTTTTTTTCGCGCCTTTGACCGCTTCTACAACCCGATTGAAATTGCCTATGTAGCGTTTATTGATCGCCTAGTGCACCATAGCGGTCGTGTCTGCTTAATTGGTACCGGATTAATTCTTTTAGCAGTATTTGGCTTGAGTAAAATTCCTACCGGATTCATTCCCCTTGAAGACCAAGGCTATATGGTAATGAGTGTTATGTTGCCGGATGGATCCACGCTTGGACGCACTGAAGCTGTTATGCAGGAGATGAGTAACAAGGTATCTAAAATTGATGGGGTTGCAAATGTCATTACCATTGATGGCGTTTCTCTGCTTGATAATAATGCGACCTTAGCAAATGCGGGAATTTTATATGTTATTTTTAAAGATTGGAGTGTTAGGGGCAAAGGACAAGATATCAAAACCTTGTATACAAAACTAAACGATATCGCAACAAATACACTGAAAGCCAAGGTATTGGTCGTGGTCCCACCACCGATTCAAGGGCTTGGATTGTCTGGCGGCTTTCAAATGCAATTAGAATTACAAGACGGCACATTTGATTATCATAAGCTGCAAAATATAACCGATAAATTGATTCAACAGGGTATGCTACGCCCTGAGTTACAAAAATTAATGACCTCTTTTCGCTCTTTTGTGCCACAAGTTTCAGCCCCCATTAATCGCACAAAAGCACAAACATTGGGCGTTAATCTAGGTGATGCGTTTGACACCCTAGAAACATATCTAGGCTCGTCTTATGTCAATCTCTTTACAAAGTTTGGACAAGTATTTCAAGTTTACGTTCAAGCTGAAGCGTCCTCTCGCATGACAATTGACGATGTTCGTCAGTTTTATGTACGCAATCAGAGTAACCAAATGGTCCCCTTAGGTACTCTTACTGACATTGACACGGCCGTAGGCCCATCGATCATTTCGTTGTATAACTTATACCCTTCAAGCTCTATCAATGGCATGGCGTCGACTGGATATAGTTCTGGCCAAGCCATTCAATCATTGCAAGAGGTCGCCAAAACTATTTTACCGCCAGGGGTATCTTATGAATGGACAAGCACCGCTTACCAAGAAAAATTAGCGGGCAATACCAGCTATTACATATTTGCCTTGTCCCTGCTCTTGGTTTATTTAATTTTAGCCGGCCAATATGAAAATTGGCTGACCCCAGCCTCCATCATTTTCAGTGTACCATTGGCATTAATCGGCACCGTGATAGCCCTATATTTCCTTGGTGTCGCCAATAACATGTATACCCAAATTGGTATCTTATTACTTATTGCACTAGCTGCTAAAAATGCCATTTTAATTGTTGAGGTCGCGCGTGAGCAACGTGAAATTCATCATAAATCAATCCTTGAAGCGGCTGTTTTGGGTGCAAAAACGCGTTTTCGACCCATTCTCATGACCTAGTTTGCGTTCATCATGGGGATGATGCCGTTGGTATTTGCAACCGGTGCAGGTGCTAACGCACGCCGATACATCGGAATTGCCGTATGTAGTGGAATGCTGGCCTCTACCTGCCTAGCTGTGGTTTTTGTTCCAGTATGTTATGTACTATTGCAAACATGGCAAGAACAACGGCGTGCAAAGCGCGCTGAACTAGTGAAGTGATAATCCGATGCCTACCATCGTATTGAAATTATAATAAAGAAAAGAAGCCAGGCTTATCCTGGCTTACGCGAAAGTCCAATCAATCAATCAATTATTTCGATTACTTCAAACCAATTTTCTTATAGACAGACTCACCATGCTCCTCACATAAGTTCTCCAGCTTCCCTTTGACCCAATCCATTAAGGTAATAGAAAGCATCACACTACTACTTCTTGCAATAGTGCCTTTAAACAATGTAGGGATAGTCATACTTTTGGCCGTTTTGAAAAACCCCAAGCTGGGATCTACCGCTGATTGCTGAGCAGTCTTAATCGTATCAACTGGCTGCGTAACTAATGTCGCCACCATACCAGAGGAAACCCCTGCAATGACACTTAAAGATGTATCATTCAGACCATGAGATCTTAACGTTGATTTTATCAGTGGAGGAACTGCTAAAAAGAAAATACTAAATCCACCCTCTCTTAGAGACGTTGCAAATTGACCTACAAAAAAATTAGACAACCCTTTCGCTTTTAATTGGTCTTTTAAAAGAATAGGAAGGCTAGTTTTAGGGTAATCATTTTGTAAGGTCATCACTTTTTCAACAGGACAACTGATAAAAGAAGATAATACACCGGCAGTAAACGCGGCCCCTGCTTGTTGCACATAGGTTGGATGATTATTAAATATTTTTTCTTGAATCCATTTATTTGCACCAACCTGTATTGCTGTAATAGGCATGAACCCCAACGCATTTGCAGTTGCCCCCTTATAATAGGCCATAGGCGGCAAAATCCAGGGTTTATTTTGTTGCATTTTAATTTTCATAACAAACAATGGATTAGTTGCAAGCACCTCGGCCAAGCCAGTAAAAGCACCAATAGTATAATTTTCAGCAACAGATAATTTTTTTTCATTATCTTTCATAAGTTATCTCCGATAGGTTTCATTCATTAACCTCAATTCATATTATCTGTAACAACCTACCCTAAGAGGGCAGATAACATGATTAACGAACGACCGCACTTAGGGCAAAACAGAGGGTAACGCGGCGCTTACTACGGACAAAAAGAGATGATGAAGCAACATGAATAAACAATGGCTTTATGATTTGCATGAATGTATTAACTAAAAAATTCACGATTGTTCTGTTGCTTTAAAATATGACCTAATTTTTATCATAATGAATTCGTTGTGATCTTGTCAAGCGTAAAGATAGATTCTATTTGCGCAAATATTTCAGAGGAATTAGCGCACGAGAAAAGAATAGCCATAAAAATGGTTTATTGTGCTGCCTATTAATAGATACCGCGATTTATTCTCAATATCTATATAATAGGCACGTAGTAGACACTATATAGAGCCAGGTCAACACACCTTAGACATCTACAGAAGAAGAGCATTCCATATATTCACGCAATTTCTTCATCGCATTTTTTTCGAGCTGACGTACTCGCTCAGTGGAAACACCGTATTTTTCGGCTAACGTATGCAGCGTTACAGCTTTGTCATCCAATAACCAACGCTGTTGCAAAATATCTTGGCTACGCTCATCTAAACGAGCCAACGCCAAATGAAGTTTTTCTCGGTTTTGCGTACCACAGCTCTCTTGCTCAACGATATGCGCTGGGTCACCATTTACATCATGCAAATACCCTGCTGGCGCTGATTTATACGAATGCTCATCATCATCGTCACTTGCAAAATCATAAGAAGCATCCATAGCATTTAAACGCTGCTCCATGACCAATACATCTTCACGACTAACGCCTAAATCATTCGCTACTGCATCTACTTCTTCGTGGGTAAACCAGCCTAAACGTTTTTTCATATGGCGCATATTAAAAAATAATTTACGCTGCGCTTTTGTTGTAGCAATTTTAACAATTCGCCAGTTATGTAAAACAAATTCATGAATTTCAGCTTTAATCCAATGCACGGCAAATGACACTAAACGCACACCCATTTTAGGGTCAAAACGCTTAACTGCCTTCATCAGACCAACGTTGCCTTCTTGGATCAAATCATTCAGAGCTAGACCGTAACCTAAATACCCACGAGCGACACGAACAACATAGCGCAAATGAGCAAGAACCAACTGACGCGCGCCCTCTAAATCACCTTCATCCTGAAAACGTTGCGCGAATTTATATTCTTCTTCAGCAGAAAGCATGGGGATTTGATTGACGCGATAAATATAAGCATCAAGACTACCAACAGGGACATTCATTGTTGTTGAAAGCTGCAACTGCAGACTCATGTTACCTCTCCAGTTAAACACAACATAACAGTAAATTTATCGTGTTAGACCAAGCTTGCCTTGAACTAACATTCGGCTCTGTATTATATCACAATTATTCACAATGTGAATTTTTTTTAAAACGATCACGACGCTCACTTCTTCATTAAGCGTCAAGTTCATTTATTTTGTAATTTGAACATCTCCTACGTACCACGGACATGCCGAGGTACGTAACAATAGGCGAATGGTTAACACACCGTATTTTAAAACACTCTAAATGTGATCATAAGCAAGGACTGTTTAAAACATATGGATCAATACCGGCAGCTTCTAGTGGTGCTTGATGTTCTTTCGGTAACTGACGAAGCGATTTTTTAAAAAAACCTGATTGCAAAAAAGCACGACTCTGTGCGCTAGTATTATTTAAGCGATTATAGGCGTCTCGTAATCCATTCACATCCTGTTGCTTAAGTGCATTAAAAAAAGCATTGGCTTCTTCTGGCACTTCTTGATCTAAAGAGCTAAGCAGTGCATTTCCTGCACTCACAATCACCTCGTTATGGCAGTCATACTCACCCATGGTTTTCAAAGCAATACGTCGATATTCTATTTTAAATGTTGATGGGTAACCAGTAAGAAGTGATTGAAGATCACTCAATCTAAATCGATTAGGAAATTTATCTCGAATTTCTTCACAAACGATTTCAAATTGCTCTGTAGAGAGATAAAAAGTTAGCGCGCTTAACTCTGATACAGTATTTACTTCGCGAACAATGGTCTCCTTTAAGATATTAAAAAAAGCCGTTTGTATTTTATAAATAGTATCACCGTAGTCCAATGTAGCACCGGCACGTTCGCTGGGCTCATCATGATAATGCAGCACTGTTGATTGAAAATTGTTAAGTAATCCTAAATACCGTTGACCGTCCCAAATCACTCCACGAGAAACATCGTCCATAATTCTGCTGAAAAAAATTGATAACCTGTAATCAAATATCTCACCTTCATCTGGTGTTTCATCGTCATTAAATACTTGTAACCTAGAGTTAAATATAAGTTCTACATTAGGAGCAATAAAGGTATCAAAATAGTATTTTTGTGTTTTTGGGGTCAAACGAAAAATGGTCATCCATAGGGTTGGATCACATGAACTATGAATACCACACCCCCCGAATCGAAGCCCTTGATCTGCACATTGCTTTATAAGCAATGTTGAAATGGTTTTAAATGATGCTAGAAAAGCCTGTCTTTGTGACACATTCAGTATACTGCTTCCACCTTGTATTACGTAGTACTCGATCATAATCAGATAGAGGTCGCTAGCAGAAAGTTTATTTAAATGCCATAAAATGGGAGCTATTATTTTAAAAAAATTGAATAATTGAAGTGGCGTTAGCTCTTTAACAATACTTGGAAAAGGAGACGCATAAAAACCTACGATACCATCAGGATAAATAATTTTTATAATATTTTGAATTTGATCTGAAGAAAATGAATACGTGTATCTGGTTTGTAAGGCGGCTTTAAATTCTGACTCTGTAAAAAAAGAGGGAAAATTAGAGTTTCTTTTTTCCCAAATTAATCGATTTAAAATAATCGAACAGTCTTCTAACAACAAACATTGTTTAAAAAAATCCTTAAATGTTGTCATTGAACCTATTTGCATTTTATAAGGAGAAATTTTACTCGTCATAAATGGGACAAGCTTTACACGAAGAAAAGCAATCAATTCTCCCGGTAGGTAGAATGTAAGTTTATTTAAAGTATCTTGTACATCATTCGACTTAGCAATCACGTGCTGAAGGTGAGTATTCATTTTAAAAAATAATGAGAATTTCTCTGATCGGCTTAAATTAGCAAACACTCTCATAATATCTGTCTTATTCTGTATGGCCTTTAAAAAGATAGAAGGATCCATTAGGAAAAAATCTCGACCGATAAGACTCAAATGTCTTATAAAACGCTCTATTTTAGCACTTGCGCATATCGGATCGGATGCTTTTAGCAGCCGCTCTTTTATTGTGTACATTAACTCTTCATTCATTATACCTAAGCGTTCAAAATCAGATGATAATTTTGCCAGATTTTTAAGATTAGGATCATCTAATATGGACTGCCACTCATGCGGAAAACCGTTGAGTATATTTGATTTTTCACTGTTTCCTGCAAATCTATAAAAACCAACTTCAGATAAAACACGTTTCTTTTGAGCATCATTAAGGCACTTAAAGACGGATAAATATTCGCCTATGTCATTTATCATTTCTGGCATATGCTTCATTAAGACATCAAGAGCCAGCTCTTGCTTAATCGGATTAAGACAGCGGAAAAATTGATTAAAACCATCTGATGAAGAAGTAACGGCACCGTTTTCTAATAGCAGCCCTTCGCTACCAGCTGCAAAAATACCTTCGACAAAACCCATAGCTTGTGCATCAGTTAAACTATCAAGTATCTGTAAAAAATCCCCTACAGAAATACGTCTATGCTCAAATAAATCTAATGAAATTTTTTCCATTAATAATTTAATATTATCTGGTTTAGCGTCTTTCAATAAATTTTTTAAAATATCTAATTTTGTTTTAGGATAAATCAAAACCCCATGATCAGGAATGTTTTGACTGGTTATGGTCTCTAATATGTTTTTGACAATTTTTTCGTTTTCTAATAATTCAACCATGTTACCGTGAGCCATTAATATAGCAAGATCTTCGGGTTTATCTATTGGGGATAAAAAAGGTTGCTCTGATGGGGGCAATAATCTAGCGCCTAGTGTCAGTAGGCCATTCAATAGTCTTGGGCTGTTTTGAATCAACGTTAAAACACCCGTCGCGGTCAATATAGCGGATATTTGAGTAAATAAATCAGCTTCATTAACCTCGCCATAGGCTATGCTTTGTTCAACATCACTAAATGAGAGTGCGGTTGCATTCATCCATTCATACATATAAATTCCCTTATTATTTTTAAACACTTGCTTTAACAAATTGTTGGAGGGAAATATATAATCAATTATCGTGTTTTAGCAACTACCCCAAGACAAAATTTTAAACCAGAGGTTATGAATGCTTGGTATTCAACGTTAGATAATCTTAAGGCGATTAGTTCGTATAACTGGATTGGAGTAACGACAAACATGAAAAAACCAGCCCGTGAGCAAGTCAAATATATCACAGATGCACGTTGGTCGGTCAGGGTCTATCATGCGTTTGCCCTGAACGCTCAAGTTACCTAATCTTGTTTTATTCAAATAAAACATACTAATCAAATAATAAACCACGTCATGGCTCAATATTAGCCAGCTGCTTTTTAACTGACAATAACGCGCCCAGCCAGCCAAGAATACTTGCAGAGACAACCAAAAGACCTATTTGTCGAATTGACAATCCAGCCAGTGAATAATGCATGTCATAAGCTGCAGCAAGTTGGTTAACAACCAATGTAAGGCTTAACATAAAAATATTAACCAATAACACCGCAAAAAGCGCACCGACTAAACCGTACCAAATACCCGCATATAAAAATGGTCTTATAATAAAAGAGTCTTTAGCACCAATTAATTTCAACACTTGAATTTCTTCATGACGATTATGAATAGCAAGCCGCAGAGTATTACCTATAACCAATATGACCACCAATGCCAGCAATAGAATCAATCCATGTGCCAGTGTATCTATGAAACCAAGAATGGCTTGCAATCGTTTAATCCATTGCATATCAAGCTTAGCTTGCTCTACTTGTGGGTAAGATTTTAGCTGTGAATACAACTGCTCAATTTTTTCAGGCGTATTCAGATCTGTTTCTGGGGTAACATCAATAACAGCTGGCAAAGGATTCTCTGGCAAATAACGCATTATATCTTGCATGCCTTCCTGCTTTTGCAACTCAGCTAATCCCTCGGCAGACGATGTTAATATGGCACGATCTACACCAGAAGTCTTTTGCACACGTGACAAAACAGCAAGCTCATCTGCAGATGACAGCGGGGCCTTAAGATAAAGTGAAATATGACCGCCATTTTGCCATTTCGTGATTAATTGGTGCATATTATCACTCATAACCCCAAATAACGCCGGTAAAACTAGCGTGATAGCAATCACCAAAACAGTCATTAATGTAGCAAGAGGCTTGCCACACAATGTCTTAAAACTGGTCAATGCAGCCTGTAAATGATGGGCTACCAATCGGCGTAATTTAGTTAGCATAGATGCCCGCCCTTTAACATAACGATACGATGCCGCATTCCCGCAATCAGTGCTAAATCATGCGTTGCTACCAACACCGCAACGCCAGCTTGGCTAAATTGCGCAAATAATTTCATGACTTCTGCCGACAATGCCGGGTCAAGATTACCTGTGGGCTCATCAGCCAACAAAAGAGCGGGTTTATGAACCACTGCACGCGCAATACCAACCCGTTGTTGTTCACCACCTGAAAGATGTAGCGGTAGCATTTTAGCTTTATTAAGCAAGCCCACCATATCAAGAGCTGCATGTACACGCTTGGTTATCATCTGTGGCGACACACCCTGAATTTGCAATGGCAACGCCACATTATCAAACACGGTGCGGTCACCAAGTAAGTGCGGAGATTGGAACGTTATGCCTAACGTTCCACGATAACCTGGCACATCACGTTTTTTAAGTTTATTTAAATGCACACCATTGACAATAATCTGACCGGACGATGGACGCTCTAACATAGCAATGAGCTTAAGTAATGTGCTTTTGCCGGCGCCAGAATGCCCGGTGAGAAACGCCATTTCTCCTTTTTCAAGAGAAAAATCAACCTGACTCAGCGCTTCATAGCCACCAGCGTAACGTTTGCTGACTTGATTAAATGTGATCATCATTGAATATTGCATCAACAAATTGCGACGCATCAAACTGTCGCAAGTCATCAATTCCCTCACCCAAGCCTATATAACGAAATGGTATCTCTAATTCATTGGCAATGGCAAATAATATCCCACCTTTAGCCGTTCCATCGAGTTTTGTCATGGTAATCCCTGTCAAACCAATTGCCTCATTAAATTGACGCGCTTGATTTAATGCATTCTGACCAATACTCGCATCTAAAACCAACATGGTTTCATGTGGCGCTTGCGGGTCAATTTTTTGCATCACGCGTTTTACTTTTTTCAGCTCGTCCATCAAATTACCCTGCGTATGCAAGCGCCCTGCCGTATCCGCAATTAATACATCAATTCCCCGCGCTTTCGCAGCCTGCACAGCATCAAAAATGACAGAAGCACTATCCGCACCGGTGTGTTGTGCTATCACAGCAATCTCGTTACGATGACCCCATTCCTGCAATTGCTCTACGGCAGCAGCACGAAATGTATCACCTGCGGCTAGCATTACCTTTTTTCCTTGCTGTTGATAAAACTTTGCAAGCTTACCAATAGTTGTGGTTTTACCAGCACCATTCACGCCGACCATGAGAATCACAAACGGTGATTTATCAGAGGTCGTCACCGTTAAAGGAGACGAATCCATCAGCATTGCTTGTAAACGACTTTTTAGAGCGGAAAAAACCGCATCACCATCAGCCAGTTGCTTTCTTGCCAAACCATCGCTGAGCTGGGCTAAAATACTCTTCGTCGTCTCAATCCCAAAATCAGCACTAAGTAATATAACCTCTAACTCATCGAATAACTCTGCATCGATTTCTTTTTTTCCAAGCAACAATCGACCTATGCCTTCACCTAGTTGATTACGCGTTTTACTAAGGCCTCGTTGAAAGCGAGCAAATAATCCATCAGATTTAACAGGCTCGTTCGCACCTTTATCTTCAATAATAGCAGGAGCTAACATCGCCGACTCGTCAGGCATACTTTCTGGGCTAGGAGTGTCTTGATTTCGCTTAAACCATTTAATCATAAGTATACAAAGAAAGTTAAATGTGGAATTCTATCACTTTTTTTGATGAGGTGTGCCATGCGTATTGTGTTAATCACGCTATTAACACTGCTTTCCTGTCAAGGATTCAGCCAGGCTCAACAGTTTACGTTAAATAATGGCCTAAAAATTATTGTAAAAGAAGACCATCGAGCCCCAGTTGTAGTGTCTATGATCTGGTACAACGTAGGATCAGCAGATGAACCAGGTGGCATCACAGGCGTTGCACATGCCTTAGAGCATTTAATGTTCAAAGGCACGCCCAAATACCCACTTGGTGTTTTTTCAAAAACCATTGCCGCTCTCGGTGGCCAAGAAAATGCGTTCACAAATAATGACTACACAGCATTCTATGAAAAAATCGCAGCCCCTCATCTTGCCACAGCATTTGAGCTTGAAGCTGACCGCATGCAACATTTGTTACTAGATGAAAAAGAATTTAACAAAGAAATTAAAGTAATTCAGGAAGAACGGCGTTTACGCACCGATGATAATCCGCAAGCATTAACCTTTGAACGTTTTTTAGCTACAGCACACCTTAGCGCAGCCTATAGCCATCCAGTGATCGGCTGGATGACTGATTTACAACAAATGCACGTTACAGATGCAAGAACCTGGTACCAGCGTTTTTATGCACCTAACAATGCCATCCTTGTCGTTGTTGGCGATGTTCACGCAGAAAACGTATTTAAATTAGCTCAAAACTATTTTGGTAACCTTAAAAGGTCTCCACAAATACCCCGCAAGCCACAACAAGAACCTCCTCAACTAGGTAAAAAATCTATCACCATCCATGCTCCGGCGCAACTACCTATGCTAATGCTTGGTTTTACCACTCCTACAGTTACAACGGTACAAACAAAAACAGCAGCTGACCCATATGCATTAGAAATTATAGCGGGCATTCTTGATGCAGGCGAAAGTGGACGGTTCACCGCACAACTGGTTCGCAGTAAACAAATAGCCAGCGATATAGACGTTTTTTATAATTTATATGCCCGTTATCAAACGCAGTTTATAATTTATGGAATTCCAAGCCAATCGCACACCGTCACCGAGTTAAAAACCGATATTCTCAAAGAATTAGATCGGATTAAAAACGAACCGATTAGTTCAAAGGAATTACAGCGCGTAAAAACTCAAATTATTGCACAAAAAACGTTTGAAAAAGATTCTATTTTTGGTCAAGCCATGGAGTTAGGAATGCTTGAAACCGTCGGACTTGGCTGGCAAATAGCTGAAAAATATGTGGAGCGCATTAATAGCGTTACCCCACAACAACTACAAGAAACGGCGCGCCGCTATTTTAATGAAAATAATATGACAGAAGCCCTATTAGACCCTATCCAAGAACCGACCAAGGGGTTACCACTTAAAAGCACAGGGCAAAAATGATGAAAAAATACACTTTACTACTTAGTCTGATTATTTGCGCCTTACCACAAACCTGGGCGACCCAGCCATTTGAAATAAAACGATGGCAAACAAAAAACGGCGCTCGAGTCATTTTTTATCAAGCAATGGAAGTACCCATGCTAGATATCAGTATCGCTTTTGCCGCAGGCTCTGCATACGATGAAGAAAAATTTGGTCTAAGTGCATTAACTACACGGTTGTTAAATCAAGGTAATGGCGGCCTTTCTGCTGATGTCATCTCAGAAAAAATTGCAGAAACAGGCGCTCAATATGAAAAAATAAATAATCAAGATATGGTTATCTTTAACCTTAAAACATTAACTGATGCCGAGAACCTAAAGAAAGCTAGCGACATATTTTCATTAATTATTAACCATCCTGATTTTCCAATAGAGTCGTTTAATCGCGAAAAAAATCAGCAATTAATGACCATCAAACAAACACAAGAATCACCAGATCAAGTAGCAAATCAGATATTTTTTCAAGCGCTCTATAAAAATCATCCTTATGCACATCCAGTTATCGGCAATCACAATAGTGTTGCCCAACTCAAACCTGAGCATGTCCACAGTTTTTATCAACGTTTTTTTGTCAGCCGTAACGCCGTTATTGTGCTTGTTGGTGCTATTGATAAATCAGCTGCAGAAAAATTAGCTGAAAAAATCACCCAAGACCTCCCTAAAGGAGCCCCTGCCCCTGAAATTTCGCCAGCACAACCTTTAACAGAAGAAATAAACATAGAAGTTCCCTTTCCTTCTTCACAAACTATATTACGTTTGGGGCAACTCGGTATCACACATCATGACAAGCATTATTTTCCTTTGCTAGTGGGAAATTACATGTTAGGCGGGGGAACATTGGTATCTATACTATCTGATGAATTACGTGAAAAAAGAGGGCTAACATACGGTGTATACAGTCAATTTGCACCGATGTTAGGTAAAGGGCCCTTTTTAATTAGTTTGTCGACCCAAAATAGCCAAGCTAAAACAGCAATCGAGCTCACCAGAGAAACAGTGAACACCTTTATCAACACAAAACCCCATGAAGCTGCTATATTGGCTGCCAAACAATATCTAACAGGCAGTTTTCCATTATCACTAGCCAGCAATCGTAGCATTGCAGATATTTTACTAAAAATTGCATTCTATCATTTGCCAGATGATTATTTACAAACCTATATAGAACGGATTAATAGCGTTACAGCGGAACAAATTCAAGAATCGTTTAATCAACTGATTACACCGAATAAACTGATCGAACTATCTGTAGGCAAGGCATAACAGGCGATGAGCATGAATCAAACTATTCGAATTATTGGGGGTAAATTCCGCGGGAAAAAACTGCAATTCCCAACGAGTGATGGCTTACGGCCGACACCGGACCGCGTTCGCGAAACATTATTTAACTGGCTAATGCATGATATTCGAGAAGCACGCTGTCTCGATGCGTTTGCTGGTAGCGGAGCTCTTGGTTTTGAGGCTCACTCACGAGGAGCAGCTCATGTTGTGTTACTTGAAGAAAATCAGCTTGTCTACAACAACCTCTTAAAAGTAGCGTCAACATTTAACGCCCCAGATATAACAGTAAAAAAAATTGATGCATGCAAATTCTTACAACAATCAAATGAACAATTTGATATTGTATTTCTAGATCCCCCGTTTGCAAAAAACTACCTTCCCTTATGTTTTGAAGCCCTAGCCACATCAAATATATTGAAACCAGATGGTTTGCTTTATATTGAATCTCCCAATGAAATAAATGTGGATCAAACGGTTTGGCAACAAATTAAACTAAAACGTGCCGGACAAGTCATTTATAGTTTGTATAGAAAAATAAAGTAAACCATTTCTATGCTCATTACCCTGGCGTATCACCATTGAAATAAAATATATCTGCTTGACAAGCCGCTGGGCTCCTGTTTCAATCAATACAATCGTAATCATTACAAACATGGAATAGATGAACAAAAAGCGTCTAATGCTTTTTTTTGCAACCATACTACTTGCAGGCTGTGTTGGCACTGCTTATAAAAATGGCACAACATATAAAAAGCCTCCTTACAACAGACCAAGCGATGATGCCAGTATTAAGCTTGCTGAAGCAGCTAATTCTGTTAGTGATTCTATGCTGCAAATGGCGCGAATTGAAAAGGTCATTACGCCACCAACTAAAGACAATACGTTAACTATTCCAAATGCCTATAATTTACAAGTTCGTGCATCTGTTGATTGGGCAGGGCCAATTGCAGAACTTTGCTCACGGATTGCAAAGGCCGCGCACTTCCGCATGCGCGTACTTGGTAAAGAGCCAGCTGTTCCCGTCTTGATAAGTCTAAATGTTCAAGACGAAAGTCTGGCTGAAATCTTGCGCGATATAGATTATCAAGCCGGCAAAAAAGCTTATATACACGTGTATCCTAACAGTCAGGTTATTGAATTACGCTATGCTAAAATTTATTCGTAATAGTATCTCTCTATCTGCCATTGCTATTCTTGTTGCATGCTCTTCGCCCATGCAAATGGGAAATACGGACTCACTCGCGGGATTACAACAAATGGCTGGTAGTTCAGGCCGATCTCGCGGTGCTGCATCAACAGGAAAAATCCGTGAAATGGCGTTGAAAGAGACCGCTTTAAGCTTGGGCGCCCAATCAGCATTGGCCTGGCGAGCAAAATATATTGATGAGCAGCTGGTACAACAAGCCCGGAACCTAGATGCAATTTATGACTTTAATGCTCTAATTCTTAAACATAACGTTTTACCGCCGGTCTTACTTGAAGGACGAAACACATTAAATCTAGCTGATACGCAAACCATTCGTATCTCTGACCGCACATATAAGGTTTCCAAACAAGCGCGATTTATCACAACCCCTCCTAATTGGCGTCAATATTTGTGGATGGATTATAAAAAACCAGAATATCCTAATGCCACGCTACTACCTCGCACACGAGAAGAACGCTTAATATGGTGTCATTATGTCGATAAAGGCTGGAATCAAGGTATAGAGCAAGCCAATACCATACTTGAAGAAAGTATTGCCCGCATCAAAGAAGATTTTGCTGGAATGATTCTATATCGCAAGTTATTAGCGATGAATATGGTTTCGCCACCATTTGTTTCTCATACAGATCTAGGTGTAACTGGCGATGGTGATGAAATTCGTATTGACGATAGAGTACTACGTATTACCGCCCTACCAGCATTAAACGTTAATAGTAACGAATGGCGTGCTGCTGTTGAAAAAGATGAAGATGCGTTAGAACACCTCCAAACCATGGAAAAAATGATAAAAACCGCTAAAATTAAAATTACTAACAAAGCTTGGCAGCCGGTAATAACACCTGTTAATTAGGTATCAGGAGAGTAGTTCTTGGATACAATACACATCAATTTAATGCCGGACGAGCCAACACGATTTACCCCTGTTTTTATGGATAGAGTGCTTGAGCATGCTGAAAAACTCAGTGCGTCTGACATTACTATTCAAACCGGGGAACCTATATATGCAGAGGTATACGGCGTATTAATAAAAATGACCAAGCGCCGTCTTTCAAATACAGAATTGGGTGATTTAATTAACTCCATTTACGGACCCAATGCCACCACCCAATTACTGTCAGGCAAAGACATAGATACTCACTATGAATTTAGGCCTAATCGTGGTGTACGTTACCGTTACCGTGTTAATGCAACAGCCTGTTTAGTAGAAGGACATGACGCTATTCAAATTACCCTGCGTACAATTCCAACCACCCCCCCTAAACTTGAAACAATGAATTTACCCGACAATATTCTGGAGGCAATCGCACCACAAGAAGGCATTGTGTTTATCACTGGTGCTACAGGATCAGGGAAATCAACATTATTAGCATCCATCATTCGAGATCTGATCGAAAATGAAGATTCAAATCGAAAAGTGTTAACGTATGAATCACCCATTGAATTTGTATATGATGAAATTGAAACCATTTCATCGGTTGTGAGTCAATCTGAAATTCCTCGCCATCTTCCTTCATTTGCAGAGGGCGTACGCAACGCTTTGCGACGTAAACCACGATTAATTATGGTAGGTGAGTGCCGTGATGCAGCGACAATCAGTGCCGCATTAGAGGCAGCGCTTACCGGTCATCCTGTCTACACCACACTGCATACATCTGGCGTAGCAGAGACTATGCGCAGATTAGTAACCTCTTTTTCAGGCGAAGAACGCCTAGGTCGCACTATTGATATATTAGAAACGATTCGTTTATGCATCTGGCAAAAATTAGTGCCTACCGTGGATGGCAAACGAGTAGCATTGCGTGAATACCTAGTATTTGATGAAGAAGCTCGAGATATTTTATTGGAAGGTGACCCAAACGAAGTAACCACAACCACTCGAAAATTAATTCGACAGCGTGGTCAATTGATGACTGTAGATGCTAAAGAAAAATTCAAGCAAGGAATCATCAGTGAACGTGTTTACAAACTCATCATAGCTGGAACAAAAGAATATCAACAATAAAAAAGTCGTTAACCATTAACGAGCAATGGTTCATCTCCATTGTAAACGTTCACGCCTCTTGTAAAACAGGAGGCGTAAAATAATTCTGAATAGCT
>CAZZGV010000007.1:0-11190 GCA_964654255.1 uncultured Legionella sp.
GATGCGGATGAATTATTCACGATTACTGAAATTCTTGAAATTTTAGGTTTTGCTAAAGTTCTTGATGGCGATATTCATTTGAGTGACGTTGGCAAACAATTTTCCGAGGCTGATTTACAAGAGCGTAAGCAATTGTTTGCACGAGGACTATTAGAAAAAGTGCCACTAGCTCGTTACATTCGTAAAATTTTGGATGAGAAAAATGGGCATCGTGTTTCAGAGGAGCGTTTTTTAAGTAAGCTTGAAGATTATTTAAGTGAAAAAGAAGCCGATCGCGTCTTGCACACAATGATTGACTGGGGGCGTTATGCGGAAATTTTTGCGTATGATTTTAATACAGGAATGCTCAGTTTAGAAAACCCTGGGATTTCTGAAGAGTAGTGGTGTTTTTTATGTTCTTCCCCGATGTTTCATCATTGTGAACGAAGCATCGATTCTGGTTGTTTGATTGGGTCTTTTAATAACGGATTTCTAGTTCTATCTGGAAGTTGTTTAGGTATCTATGACATAACGCCCTACGGATAAGCAGCAGGGCGTCGAACATGGGTAGATGCTAACTAATAACGCAGTAGCCTGGTTTTTCGATAACCTCAAAAGCACCACCCAGGTCTGTAGTTTCACCAGCTGCAAAAAGTCCCTGCGCTTGCGCAGCCTTGCTACTGATGAGGTTTTTTAACGTATCTTTCGCTGTATAGTTATAAATGGCAAGTTGCATGAATAAAAGCCGTTCAAGTGGCGTTGCTAAAGTCTCAATACCTGTGATATCTAGCTGGTCATAGACAGCACTAAATTTTTCTTTTTCGTTTGCTTGAGCATTACCAGTGATTATCAGTGTTTCTGAATCAAATGTTGGGGATTGTTCGTGGATTTGTTGACAGGTTTGGTTAAATGTATCACGCATTTTATTAAATAAAGCGGAGACTTCTTTTACGGCGACTATGTTAGGTTTTTCTGAGAGTCGCTCTTTAATAAATTTTGCTAAAGGCTCGGGTTTTTTCCCCTTCATTTCGCTTAATAACACTGTTGGTTGCTTAGTAGCCACTAAAAACATATTTATCAGAAGCGCAGCAATGTCCTCATTTTTCGTATAAAAAGGGCGTATTGCAACCAAGTCTAGATAAGCAGTTGCTAAAAATGTTGAGAAAGAATCTGTATTTGTAGTATCGCATGTACGAAATTTATTCATGGTTCTTTCGGAAAAGTTGCCCATTTTTTCTGGAAGAAGTAATGGATCTGCTCTTAGATTTACGATGTTTTCTACAGCTTGTTTTTCATCAGCATTGAGTTTGTTTTCCCAGCAAGCAACCGCCAATTTTTCATAAGCACGAGCACCGTTAATGATTGGAGAGTTGCTATGCTCTGACAAATAGGTTATTTGTGTTTCTCGAAGCAAAATTGACTCATTATTAAAAACGTTTTGTAGAACGCTAAAAAATTTGTTTGCCATTTCAAAGGAAATGTCTGCATTTGAGTCACAAAGTGCTTTCGCCATCTCTTCTGTGCTTTTGTCTAAGTTATTTGCAAAACATTCAGCGACAAGCTTGTGCATGTTTCGCGGATGCTTATGTTTAAAATGCAATGTAGCTATAGTCGGGTATTCCCCTGAAGTAGTGGGTTTTGTTGGGGGTAGGCCTTGTGTCGTAAATCCATGCAATGTTTTTAGAAAGGTTTCAAATTCAGTTGCTTCGGGTAGTGTATCTTTGTTTGCTAATTTGGGTACCAGGGTCTGTGCAGCGTATAGGCGGGCTCTATCATCAAACACATTAACAAATGGGCTAGCAGTATTTACAAGTGTTGGTGCACCGCTATGTTGTGTTGTAATCGCCGTATAAAGTTCATCTATAGTCCTAAAATTAAACATACGTTCCCTCAGGTTAAGTTAGTGAATGAATTTACTGCTGTGCTAGCATTGTTTTTAACAATAAATTTTAGCTCTTAGTTAAATTGTTATACAAAATGCTAGGTGACGCTGATTTTAACATCAGCTTACGCTTGTTTTTTAATATTTTGTGTTAATAAAAAATCGAGTATTTCAAACAAGCGTTTTTCTGTTTTTGCCATTTGCAAATCAGTTTTAAATTGATTATTCACAACAAAAGCCGGCACCGCGCCAATACGGTAATTGGCCATTAAACGTTGGCTTGTAGCCACGTCTAAATCAATGCTTGGTGAATGGTTAAATGCACTTTGTGCCGTAGCTGAATCAACGCCATTTTTGCAGAGAAAGGCGACCATTGTGTCTTTGGTATTTAACGCTTGCTTGTTATCTAGAATTTCCTTGAATAAAGCGGGGTTAAGTTTATCATTTAGCGACAAGGCCTGTGCTGTATAATATGCTCTTGCATAATAGTTCCAATCTTTATTAAAGATGACGGGTACTTTATTAAAGTTAATGTTAGTGCCTTGTTTCGCTACCCACGAATTAACGGCGGGCTCTAGTTTATAACACCAAGGGCAACCAAAACTAAAAAATTCTGTGACATTTGTGGCTTTTGTAGTGCTGCCGGTAGATTCACTATTTTTGATAACGTCATAATCCTGTCCTACAACGAATTCTGCAGCGAAACTTGTAAAAGAAACCAAAAGCAGGAAAATAGAGCCAAGATACTTGAACATTTAACTCCCCTAAATAGTTGAACCAACAAGCGCGCAACGTTAGCATTCAACCTTGTAATTTTCAAGGTCGTCCTAATGCAATCCTGCAACATAATGAGCTACAGCTTCCATATCCTCAGTGCTCATTCTAGCACTGATACTACGCATGATTGAATTCAGATCGTTGCTGCGTGTTTTGCCTTTGAATGCTTGTAATTGTTGAATCGTGTATGCTGGTTGTTGTCCTGATAGTACTGGAAAATTTGCTTGAGCATTACCTCGACCCGAAGGGCCATGGCAAGCAATGCAAGCGGTAATATGTTTGCTAAAATCACCTCCACGATACAATTGTTCGCCACGTTTTAAAAACTGTTGTGGAGTGGTATTTTCAGGCAGAGGTTGACGTGCATAAAATGCCGCTAAATCTTCCATGTCTTGATCATTTAAATTAGCGACCATCGGTGCCATGGTAGGTGCATTGCGATGTTGCATGGCTTTAAAATCGTGTAATTGTTTCACTAGATAGGGGGCATGTTGACCGGCAAGATTTGGCCATATAGGATTAACACTGACACCAGTAGGGCCATGACATGCGGCACATGTAGTGGATTTTTCTTGACCAGCCTGGTAATCTCCTTCTGCAAATACTGCAAATGTGCAGCATAGAGCAAGAAGAAACGCTATTTTTTTCATTGTTGCCTCCTCTTGCAATGGTACACTGCCTTATCGTTTACCAACAGATCTTAAACCTGAAAAATGAAGACTATGTTAACCAATCCTTACACACAGGCCAAATTTTTAAAAAGCGCACCACGTGCTGAACAGTTACCAGACGATACTGGCTACGAAGTTGCATTTGCTGGTCGCTCGAATGCGGGTAAATCAAGTGCGTTAAACTGCCTGACCAATATTCGTCAATTAGCGCGCACCAGTAAAACACCAGGCCGCACCCAGTTAATCAATGTATTTACACTCGCCGATGAGTCGCGACGTTTAATTGACTTGCCTGGTTACGGTTACGCTAAAGTAGCCCTGCAAGTTAAGCACGATTGGCAAACAAATTTAGCGCACTACCTTGATGTGCGTGAGAGCTTAAAGGGTTTGGTGCTATTGATGGACGTGCGTCATCCGCTTAAAGAGCTGGATCAATCCATGGTCAATTGGGCGTTAGACCGAGAGTTACCGGTTCATATTTTATTGACCAAAGCCGATAAATTAAGCCGAGGTAGTGTTCAGAGTACCTTGTTGCAAGTGCGTAAATTCTACGAATTAATGCCAGATTTAATTAGCGTACAAGCGTTCTCATCGTTAAAAAAACAAGGTATTGATGAGTTAATTACAGTATTAAATCGGTGGTTGGATTATTAGTATAACAAATGCAAATAAAAAGCATGTTGATTTTATTATGAACATTTTGGTATAATTACCGATACAGTTAGACTTATTTAACATGAGGTATTTATGCAAGATCCAAGAGAGCCATCGCCATCGTTGTGGACTAGAATAGTCGGAATGTTTCAAAGAAGCCCTAGGGAAATACAAATAGAAATACCAAGAGATCTTTTTAACTTCCCCGCATATGACGTCAGCGTTCCGCCATTTCCAGTAAATCTTGAGAACACATACCGCGATGTTACCTACAACCTTCTCGAGGAACTTCATGGTCGTTTGCCGCAATCCTCGCCTGTAGAAAGGTTTGTAAATAGAAATGTTATAGATCCTCGTATATCCCTTGTCGAGCCTGTTCGCGTAGACGAAGATGAGGACGTTAGAAATGAACGAGAGGCCCGAGAAGCCCCTATATGGGATGAGTTGCTCAGAGCGGGAAATGAAGCGGAGCTTAGATGGCAAGAGAGGCTCCCTGCAGCGCGTGAAGAGGAGGCTTCTCGTCTATCCCAGCTAGACGATGAAAGAGCAAACGGCCTTCAATTGGCTGCCCTAGACAGTGAAACAAATGTTGGAAAACTTGAGCCTTACCCCGATGTAGAGATTCCAGATGAATTTCGTTGTCTTATTAGTCACGATATTATGACCGTTCCTGCTTATGATCCACGCTGCCCACAGCACAAATTTGATCTGTTGGTGATACGATGGTGGCTTAATGAGGAGAAACAGGAAAATCCTTATACACGCGAACCGTTGCAGGAAAGCGATCTTATTGTTGATGAAGTTCTAAAAGCACGGATAGATGAATTTGTAGCTGGCACATTAAGAGCTCAACACCAAAGCACGCCATCATTTCGTCAATGATGTTTTGCTATGGCCTTAATAATAGCTGAAAAATCCAGCTCCCCCATTTCAGCGTCGTTAAACTGCTGATAAATCGCAGTAGCACGTTCGCCCATGGGGGTTTTAACGCCTACGCTAGCAGCAGATTGTTGGCTTAAGTTTAAATCTTTTAGCATCATTGCAGCAGTAAATCCTGGCTTATAGCTATTATTAGCCGGGACATTTTCTAACAGCCCTGGAACCGGTGCATAGTTACTCATTGCCCAGCATTGTCCCGATGAATTATTGACGACTTCAAATAATTTTTCAGGCGATAATCCTAAATGCTCTGCCAACGTAAATGCTTCTGATATAGCAATCATCGAAATACCAAGAATCATGTTATTGCAAATTTTTGCAGCCTGCCCACTTCCGGCCTCACCGGTATGAATGATTTTTTTCCCTAATGCCGTCAGAAACGGTTTGGCTTGGATAAATGCCTGTTCAGTACCGCCTACCATAAATGTTAATTTTGCTTGTGTCGCACCCATTACCCCGCCAGAAACCGGGGCATCCACGGCTAAAAAATTCATTTTTTTTGCTTGTTGATGTATTTCTCGGGAACTGTGTACATCAATGGATGAGCAATCAATAAATAGCGTATTTTTTGCAGCACTAGCAAATAAGCCTTGCTCGCCCATGCAGACATGATGAACCTGCTGGCCAGTTTGCAGCATGGTCATGATCACGTCTTGTTCATGCGCTGCTTCATGCAACGTAGCAGCAGCGTGACCACCGGCGGAAGTTAAAGCATGTAATGCGTTAGGTTGAAGATCGAATCCTGTTACATTGTGGCCTGCATTAATCAAGTTGATAGCCATCGGCAAGCCCATGTGTCCTAGCCCTACAAATCCAATTCGTGCCATTTATTTCTCCATGTTTTCAGGCGGTTATGCATGCGTTGGCATAGAAAACGCACGTTCACTTTGTTCGGTGACAGGCCATTTACTGGTAACGGTTTTTAGTTTGGTATAAAAGTGTATGCTTTCCTGTCCATGCATATTGGTATCACCAAATGACGAGTGTTTCCATCCACCAAACGGATGGCTAGCCACCGGTACCGGTATTGGAACGTTGATTCCCACCATGCCTGCTTGTACACGTTCTACATAGTCACGAGCACTGAAACCATCGCGTGTAAAAATAGCGGTTCCATTACCATATTGATGGCGATTAACAAGGGTTAATGCCTGTTCAAAATCAGGTGCTCTAACAACAACGAGCACAGGCCCAAAAATTTCATTTTGATAAATAGACATTTTATCGTTGACCTGATCAAATAATGAGGGCCCTATAAAATACCCTTGTGGGTGAGTTGGATGTTGAAATGAACGTCCATCAATTAATAATTGAGCACCTTCTGCAACGCCTTTGTCGATAGCAGCCAAAACCCGTTCTTTATGAGCTGCACTAATCAGTGGCCCCATATCGCATTCTGTGATGTCGCCTGCGTCAATTTTCATATTGTTTATCAATGGGGTAAGTTTGCTAATCAGCGTTTCTGCGGTTTGTTCACCGACGGTGACTACCACAGACAACGCCATGCATCGTTCGCCAGCAGATCCAAACGCCGCTCCAACAATAGCATTTGCTGCTTGGTCCATATCCGCATCGGGCATGACCAGGCAATGGTTTTTGGCGCCACCAAATGTGTGCGCGCGTTTGCCTTGTGCAGTGGCTGTTGTGTAGATGGATTTTGCTACAGGCGTTGAGGCTACGGCAGTAAAGGCAACGATATCTGGATGCGACAGCAAGTGCTCAACAGTTGCTTTATCTCCTTGAATACAATTCGCAACGCCATCCGGCAAGCCAGCGTCGCTTAATAATTCTAATAATCGAATGGGCGCGGATGGATCTTGTTCTGATGGTTTTAGAATAAATGTGTTGCCACAGGCGATGGCTGGAATCATCATCCAGATGGGCACCATCACTGGAAAATTAAACGGAGAGACACCAGCACACACACCTAATGGTTGGCGAAATGTGGTGCAGTCAATTTGCGCTGACACATTTGCAGAAAAGGTGCCTTGTAACTGTGTTATGAGCCCACAGTGAAATTCGACGACTTCAATGCCCCGGGCTACAGACCCTTTAGCATCATCAAGGGTTTTACCGTGCTCGCGAGTAACAATTCTCGCCAATTCAAGTTGATGTTTTTCTAATAATTCACGAAATTTGAATAAAATACGTGCGCGCTTAAGGGGGGCAGTTTGTGACCAAGATAAAAAGGCCTGTTGAGCGCTTGCAACGGCGTTGTTGCATGTGGCCGTGCTTGCAAAATGGACCTGTCCAATGATTTCGCCAAAGGCTGGGTTATAGATATTGTGACTTTTTGTACTTGTGTCAGTAAATGCACTACCCGCGATATAATGCGGTACACTGTATCCCATTATTAAACTCCCTGTATATATTATTCTTCGAAGGCGGTTAGCGTGACGTGATATTGGCGATTATTTCTATTTGCCAACGAACCACTTGTTTCGATGATTTCAAAACGAACATACTGTTCTGCTTTATTCAGAGCATTTTGAATCGCTTCCTCAATGCACAAGTCTGAATACCCAGTAAATTCTGCACTTTTTAGTTTGTCCATTATTTCATCCATGTAGACACAAACAATCAGTCTAGCACGCTGAAATAATAAAATCTTGCGAAGCGTGTTAGTAATTAGGGCAGGTGCATAGGTTATCTAATTTGCGTCATCTAACAAATGTTCCAAACCATAATATAACTTATCAATGTGCTGGACACGCTGACAGGCGAGAATTACACCAGGCATGAAACAGGCTCTATCGATGCTATCGTGTGTGATCGTCAAGGTTTCACCCGTATTGCCAAACACAACCTGTTGTCGAGCTAAAACACCAGGCAAGCGTAATGAATGAATGTTGACATCATGATGTGTCGCTCCTCGTGCGCCCACCAGCAATTCTTTAAGTGGCAATTGATTTTTTTTATTTTGACGTGCTTCAGCAATCATTTCAGCTGTTTTCATCGCTGTTCCTGATGGGGCATCTAATTTTTGCTGATGATGTGTTTCGATAATTTCAGCTTCTGGTAGAAAGCGCGCCGCCGCCGCTGCAAAACGCATCATTAGAATTGCGCCGATAGAAAAATTAGGCGCAATAATTCCACCTAATTTTTTTTCTCTGCTCATCATTTGAAGCATTTGAATTTGCTCAGGTAGTAAGCCAGATGCACCAATAACAGGGTGGGCATTATTTTCGATAATGATTAAGCTGTTGTCATAGACACAATCAGCTCGTGTTAATTCCACGACAATGTGTGCTCGGGTATCTAAAATGGCTTTTTGTAG
Source organism: uncultured Legionella sp. (assembly GCA_964654255.1). Taxonomy (GTDB): domain Bacteria; phylum Pseudomonadota; class Gammaproteobacteria; order Legionellales; family Legionellaceae; genus CAZYME01. The sequence goes on from CAZZGV010000007.1 coordinate 8,180, forward strand.
ATTATCACCACGGCCTAAACTGGCCACCAATTCAAAGTCTGGATGATTTTTTATGGTCTCACATGCTAGCGTGCCCATTTTTCCATGAGCACCATTGATAATAACTCGTCTTTGCATTTTTTCTCCATGCATAACAGACAATCTTTTTCGTAAACGAGCAGAACGATTGGTTGATTAGGCGTTTTCCTCGGGGGATGTTTTTGTTGCATGTACAGTTCGCAACGCCCAGATACTCGCGGGAATCCAGCCAATCAGTGTTGCTTGCATAATGAGAGCCACTAACGCGCCGCCCGGATTATCATAGATAAGCAAGGCTACCCAGGGAAGGAATACAGCTATAAATGACATAAAAATACGTCGGATTTTCATAGGTAAGCGTCCCTTTAACAAGTCATAAATATAGTATATACCTTGGGTGGCATTACTTGCAAAATGCTGTTAAAAGCTGTACATTGCATGCTCATTTTCTGCCAGTCATTTTATCAATCAAGGGCCACAGCATGAGACCACAGGAGCCGCATCCGCGCACTGTCATTATTAATAAAAAACAAAAAATTCAAGCGAAAAAATCACGTAATGACGCATTAACTTGGTTGGCTAAAACATTTCCATGTGCTTTTGATAACAGTGTGAGCATTCAACCGTTAAAGCTCGGGATTATGGCAGATATTTTAGCTTACGAAGAGCAGGCTAAAGCGGCTGGTATCTCGAAAAGCAAGCTGCGTGAGGCAGTAGTGGTATTTGCAAGACGCATTGATTATTTAACCTGTCTTAAAGCACGTGAAATGCGCATTGATTTAGCTGGTAATCCTGTCGGCCCAGTGACTGAAGAAGAGGCTAGTCGTGCTGCTGAAAAAATTAAAAAACGCATAGAAAAAAGTATTCAAAATGCACGTAAAACGCTTGTTAGTAAAGCTAAAGCTGATAGTGGACGAGCTGTTAGTGATTATAAAAACCATCTTCAAGATGATGAGTGGGATGAAGATAGAGCTACACCCGTGACTCGTACCGCGTCAGTGATGATAAAGCGCAAAGTCTCCCGCACCTATGATCCTGATGCTGTTGCACGCTTAAAAGAAAAGCTTGGTTTATCTCGAAAAAATGAAGTAGAGAAAGAAGTGCTTTGATAAGGTTTGCTTGGGCTAATTGTTTGTTTAGTCTCGAATAACCAAGACATTCATTGGGCCATAGTTTTATTTCATTATCTAACTTAATTAGAGGCTGTAAGGCCTCTCTTATTCGATCTAGTACATTAAATAAATTTTAAATGACGTGCATCAGAACCTTTAAAACGCAACTTATTATGCCTGCACTTTAAAAATAAGGTGCTTTTTGGTGTTGACTCTCAATGTCAGCGCGCTGATCGTTTGAATCAATAAACACCTTGTTGTTCTAATAAAAATCTTAGTTAATAAAATCTTAACAATAATTTAATACAATGACCTTATAGATTTTTTTTTGATCATTTATTTGGTGGGGTCATGATCGTTGTCATTGGTGCGGGTCCAGCAGGTTTATATTTTGTTAATAAATTATTAAAAGCAGGTGTCAGTACCGATGATATTGCAATGTATGATCCGCGTGAAGGCACATATACACGTCCTGGACAGTTATCTATGGTTGTCTTTTCCAAAATTGAGCAAGGACTTGGAGAGGTGTTGTGGTCGGGCCACGATGCACATATAAAAGATGTAGAAAGAAAATTATATGAAAAGGCAAAAATGGCCGGTGTAAAGATTGAGAAAAAACGATTTGTTCGTTTGCAGCAAGATGTAGCGCAGCCCGGTATTATTGTTGCTGATGGTGAAGATAAAGAGGAATTTATAGTAGCCGATTATGTGTTTGATTGCAGTGGTCAGGCTCGTGTAGTGATTCAAGCAGTTAACCGACTTTGCCCTGACTCCCCATTAATAATGGAAAAAATTATTGACGTTCCTGTTGCCACCCATTTTCTTGCTCATGTACGAATGGATGCAGCTCAAACATTAACGCTTCTTGAAACTCCCATGTCGCCTGGTAAGTTACCAGTGATTAAATCTTCTTTGTTGTTCTCACGTTCTTTAGTTAAATTGCGAGACTTAGGGTGGAAACATTTTAAATTTCCGCATTGTTATGCGGCCCCAAGTCCTAAAGAAGGTAGTGATAAAACCTGTTTGTATTTGCAAGCGCCGGACAATTTGTCCAAAGAAAACTACGATGCTTGGGTTCAGACGGTTCTGGAGTGTTATATAGATGGCTCTGTTCATTATGAAAAGATCGCCCCATCAAGAAAATATACACATAAGCCGCGATTTGTAGCGTTTAAAATGCATGCGCAAGCGTTGGCTGATGTAGGCTATCAAGGCAAAAATTTACCGAGTGTCGTTGCGTTAGGTGATGCACAAATTGATTTCAATTATGTTTTAGGACATGGATTGGATGATGGTTTATCTGGTATTGATCTATTGTTTGAACAAATGGTGATCACAAGCAATGGTATTTCGGTTGATTTGAATGACTATAAAACGGCTCTTGCATCGCTACATCGTGAACACAAAGAGGCTATAATAAACGCTGCTACGGCAGAAAAAGAGGCGCTTTTTAAGGCAAAAGAAATGGCAAAGGTAGCACTTGCTCAAGCAAGCCAGTTGTCTAATGATGCTGATGAAAAGACACGTTTTACAGCAATTTTAAGTGATATAGAATCTAGTGGTTGTTATCCATCGGACGTTCATCATCTTGATGGTGAGACGTTGATGTTGTTAGATGAATTACAAGAAAAATCTGAGCATTTATTAGGGCAGCAGTTGTTGCAAAAAAAACCTTTAACCTCATTAAAACATGGTTTTTTCAGAGAGCTAACACATTTAAATCATAAGAATACTGATGTCGATTCCCTGCTTTTAGATGATGTGAGTTTAATGTTAGTTAAACGATAATCCATGCTGTACGGCTTTAGCTGGGCTAGAATTTGCCGTACAGTACGTAGTGTTTTATGCGGAAACTGTTGTGTTACATCGTTCTTCTAACAC